>JBIIAP010000340.1:0-7744 GCA_044239855.1 Sediminibacterium sp.
ACCTGCTGCATCGTAAGTATAGGTTATGGTGCCCTTACCTGCCACTGTTATTGTTTGGGGTAAATTTAAAATATTATACGCAATGTTGCTGATGTTTTTGTTTTTATCTGCTACTACATTGCCATTTAAATCATACACATAGTCGGTATCGGATTTAGCAGATTGCAGGTACTTAAAATCGCCTAATACACTGCTGCTGTCGTTTGCTGCATCTGTTACCCTTTGCAGTTTATTACTACCCGGTAGGTAAGTGTAGCTTAGTTGGTCTATGAGAACAGAACTCGTTGCAACAGGAGTTTTTAATCCATACTGGTTCATACTCAATATATTACCATTGGCATCGTAACTTAAATTATTGGTGGTATAATCTACTCCAGAAGAATCATTAAAACTACTGTTGAAGTATTGGGTAAAATTAGCAGCGGCTAATCGGTTAACGGCATCATAACTAAAATTGTACTTACGTATTTGCCCATCATGTACACTCTTCCATATCATGCCAGTAATATTGCCATTGTAATTAGCCGCACTGCCCCATGCTGCTGCACCCACCGTAGGTGCTTTATCGTAGCCCAGTTCAAAACCAAAGTAATTACCCGCGCTGTAAGATGCAGGTGTGGTAAAACCTTCCCCTAAAAATGTGGAGGCTGTACTTAGATTTCTTATATATGAACGATTAATACCCAATAACCAACCTCTTATGTTGTAATCATACGCTAAAGTTTCTAAGGGGTTGGCGGTATAACCACTACTGTTTTTGGTATTACCCAACTGTTTGGTACTGAGCTGACCCAGCGCATCGTATTGTTGTGTGGCTATGTTTACCACACCAGATACAGCATTGTTGTTGACCAAACTGTTCTGCACTTGTTTGGTTGTAGCTGTTAATCGGTTTAATGCATCGTACTGCATACGGCTGATGGTTACCGTAGTTTGTGCATTGTTGCCCCCTTTTTGTTGGCTATGCACCACTACCAAGGGTTGACCTCCCCAACTGTATTGGGTAGTGGTAACATCTATACCACCAGTATAGTTTTGTGATTGTGTTTGTATAATTCTTCCTATTTCGTCATATATATTTACTGCGGTAAGGTATTGTGTGCCACTACTGCCTAATACTGCTGTTTGCACCCAGGTAACCATTCCTTTGGTAGTGGTATTGCGCTGCAAGGGCAATTGCGGGTATGGACTGCTGCTGTTATTGGTAGGAGCAAAATAAGTGTTCCAATTTGTTTGGAGTGAAGCCGTAATACCTGCAATAATTGGTAAGTCGCTATAATCATCATAATGTGTTTGGGTAAGTAACTCATACCCACTGCTGATGTTTGGGTATGCTGTTGCGTTGTACGCATTGTTCCATTCGGTAATAATACTGTTGTTATTGCTTAACAGTCCTGTTTTTACCGGTCTGTTTAATGTGTCATATACTGTTACCATCCACTTGCCATTGCTACGCATATTGGCATCTTGTGTCATTACCAATAGATCTTTGCTATTGTACACCATGTAGACCACGCTTGCACCGGGTACTTTCTTCATCACCATACGGTTACGACGGTCGTATTCATATCTAAAACATTGTTCTGACAAAATAAGTTGGGTAAAATTTCCACCATTGTTTATAAGCGCTTGCACGCCTGCCGGCTGTATTACGCAACGCAGGTTATTATAGTCATCATACATATAATAGGTACAAAGCCAGCCATTGTAACCTGAACCTGTACCATCATCGTTTGTTGCTGTGTGCTGTACTTTCTTTAAAATTACCCTACCTGCGAGGTCTTTAAACTCAATAACCTGTTTGCCGTTTTCATCGGTAGTACTGGTTTTATATAAAGTACCGGTAGCATAAGCTCCTGCCTTAGTGTATGTGCCCCAACTGCCCAAACCGTTATCTGTTACGGTAAACAAGTACACACTATCGGCAGAAGTGTTGGCGTAATAATTGGTAGCAATGCCACGGTTACTGCCCACCCAACTGTTACCGGGGGCAAAGGAAAAAGCAGTGCGGTTTAAAGGAGAAGGCTCATAATTAATACGCGAATGTGCATTGCTACCTGTTTCTCCCTGACCTGCAACAGGACTACCGTTACCATTGTAGTAAGCAGGTTGTGCAGTAAATGCATCCGGTTGATAACTTCCATCATTACTGGCAGACACGTATGGTAAGTACTGCTTTTCAGGTCGGTTGTAAGCATCGTAACCCTGCACGGTAACCAGGTCAGCAGGAGTAGCATTAATGGACAAACCAGCTTGTTTAGCAACAGTTTGTATAGGGCGCCCAATACCATCTATAAACTGTGTTACCATTTTAACATCACTTAACGGACGGGTAACCAGTACATTAGGATTTTGCTCGGGAGCTGTAGCCGTCCAGGTGCGAACATAATTTACCTGGGCTTGCAGCTGAAACATAAAAAGTAATAAAAAAACTAAAAGGCAAGCTGGCTTATTTTGCATAGATCAATTATTTAAATTTATCTATATCAACACAAGCTTTATAAAAGTGTAGTTTATAGAAAAATTTTTGAAAAAATTGGCATACGAAACAACAACAAGTTTTGTAATAAAATTCCCTGGTTTCATGACCCCCCCTGTTTATTTCATGAAGACCCCTGCTTTTCTTCATAAAGAAAAAATCATCAATGTATATATGATTAATTTTCTTTAATTGTTCATCCATAAATTGACTTAAAGGTTAGTGTGTTGCCCTTAAAAGCAACCTTGTTCCAACTAAAGAACTTTTCAACATCCAAAAATTATTTTTTTTGATATTTCCTTTAGGGTTTTAGCATGTAACGTTAATGCACCAGAATACATTCTACCACCATCCCATCTAGAAATAAAATAGTACTTACCAATATACGCCTCTAAAAAGTAACTAATTCCATCCTTGCCGGTTTCAGATGTGTCACTAGTTACAGTTGTCCAGAAATTCGTCTTATCTAATTCTGACCTAATACTTTCCCATTGTGCTTCCGAAACTTGCACTGTTGTATCTAAATTTAGTCTATTGTGAAGCTTGTCAAACTCCTTAATACTCATAAAAATTGTGTTAGTAATTTTGTTGACTCTTATCACAACGGCATACCCAAAGCTTATTAGTATAGTAAGACGTAAAACTTCCAAGTTCCCAGAGTACTGATATAACACAGGTTCGTGAAATGAAAACAGTATTTCAAAGGCCCACTGCTTGATATAACGCTCCTCTGCTTCATTCGCCAAGGTGCGTATTGAGTCTTTAGGAAAGTATCTTTGAAGCTTGTCGGGTACTTGTTGTTGAAAAACGACAGGAAAAACACTGCGATGTTCTTTTCCACTAATATGAACCAACAAGAGTTGGCAGATAAGCTACATATACACGTTACCCACTTATCTAAAATAGAAAATGGGCATCTACTGCCGTCTATTGATATTGTACAAAGGCTTATGAAGGTGTTTGCCGTAAGTGCCGACAACCTTTTGAACGATAGTAAAAACTCTGTGGTAGAGCTTCAAAATCACGAACTCAATGAACAACTAATGCTTATCTCGCAACTGGACGAGGACGAAAAAAATGCACTGGTTAAAATCATTAACTCTATGCTTACCAAAAAACGTACATTTACAAAAAATCCCGGCCACATGAGGCAACCGGGATCATTTTAAAATTGTCAACTTATTTCAGGACAATACACTAAATAAAAGCTTTTATCTTTTTTATTTATTCTAAATTTAGCATTTGATTTATTTACTCTAAATTTATTTTGTTCTGTTACAAATATAGTTCCTTCTGTTGGTTCGCTTGGATTAGGAAACCATTCTTTTTGATAAACTACTTTACTATCTTTTATAAATAGAACCCTGTCTCCAATATCGGTAAATTCTTTCAGCTCAAATCCTAAATCTTTATTGATGTCTTCTAATGAATTTGCACCTGAATAATAACACATTGTGTCCCATTCAAAAGACATAATATTAGAAAAATCAACAATACAATTTTTATCTTCAATGCATTTCTCCCACTGACTTGAAACAATATAATCAAAGTCATTCTTATTTGTACAACCAGTTACAAGGATAGAGATAATTAAAAACAATTTTAAATTCTTCATAAGATTAAAATTCAGGTCCTTTCATAGCTTCCGCTCTTGCTTTAGCTGCTTCCTGTGCAGCTTTATCAACTGTAGATTGTTCAGATGAAGTACGTCCATTTTCATTCAATCCTTTATATATTTCTTTTAGTTGATTATATTTATCAGTAGATAATTTTGTCCTTGATATATTCCAATTTCCATCTTTATCTTTAGATGCCGTATAAAGACCATTGTTTTTAAATTCGTCTAGTACCAAGTTTGCTAAATCGCCCATACTTGCTCCTTTGTTCGCCTCTCCAATGCTTCGTCCTATAATGTTATTTAATAGGTCTACAGTTTGATCTGCATCTGCTAATTTACCATAGCTTCTTACTTTCAAATCTGCAAAAGGATTTTCTTCGTGTGCATTTCCTGCTTCTTTTGCGGTTTTACTACCAAACTCCGAAGTTATTGTTGATTGCCACAAAGTATGTCTAAATGCACCATTCTCGCTACCTTCATCTGTTTGACCTCTTTTTGAACCATACAATACTTCACCTCTGGTTGCAAATCTTGTCGCATTAGTTGATATATCCGATGCCCCTTTAGTAACTCCAAAACCAATTCTTAAAGAAGCAAATGGATGTCGTAATCCAAAACCTATATATCTTGAATTTATACTTGCAGAATAATATCCGGGACCTGGTGGATCTCCGGGTGCAGCACCATCTGGGTCAACTAATCTAATAGGATTATTTAAACAATAATTATAGGGTGAATATGACGGAAATTGTTCCGCAAGCGGGTCAACAGTATGCCAACGCCCTATTTGTGGGTCATAGTTTCTTGCACCAAAATCATATTGTTCTAATCCTGAACCATCAGAAAACTCATTGTTATTTAGTTCTTTACCATTATACTTCTTCTTATTCTCTAACTTCCCTACAGCCTTACTACTTACCCCACTCATCGTCAACCCGAACGGATAATAACTTGTTGCATCAATAACAGGTGAAGTTGCCGTATTATCATCAGTAATAGTCATTCTAACATTACCTAAATGATCTTTCAGGTAGTAATCAAAAACATAGTTGTTGTTGTTAATACGTAGCCGTCCTTCTTCATGAGGTATAAAACGTAAGGTGTCGTTTTCATATACTATGCCACCTGCATACAAAGTGGTGGTGGTTTTAGTACCCTCCACAGTTTGTTTGCGCAGTTTATTACCTGCTGCATCGTAAGTATAGGTTATGGTGCCCTTACCTGCCACTGTTATTGTTTGGGGTAAATTTAAAATATTATACGCAATGTTGCTGATGTTTTTGTTTTTGTCTGCTATTACATTGCCATTTAAATCATACACATAGTCGGTATCTGACTTAGCAGATTGCAGGTACTTAAAATCGCCTAATACACTACTGCTGTCGTTTGCGGCATCTGTTACTTTTTGCAGTTTATTAGTACCCGGCAGGTAAGTGTAGCTTAGTTGGTCTATGAGAACAGAACTCGTTGCAACAGGAGTTTTTAACCCATACTGGTTCATACTCAATATATTACCATTGGCATCGTAGCTTAAATTATTGGTGGTATAATTTACTCCGGATGAATCATTAAAACTACTGTTGTAATATTGGGTAAAATTTGCAGCGGCTAATCGGTTAACGGCATCATAACTAAAATTGTACTTACGTATTTGCCCATCATGCACACTCTTCCATATCATGCCAGTAATATTGCCATTGTAATTAGCCGCACTGCCCCAAGCTGCTGCACCCACCGTAGGTGCTTTATCGTAGCCCAACTCAAAACCAAAATAATTACCCGCGCTGTAAGCAGCAGGTGTGGTAAAACCTTCCCCTAAAAATGTGGAGGCTGTACTTAGATCTTTTACATAAGCCCTGTTAATACCCAATAACCAACCTCTTATATTGTAATCATACGCTAAAGTTTCTAAGGGGTTGGCGGTATAGCCACTGCTGTTTTTGGTATTACCCAACTGTTTGGTACTGAGCTGCCCCAGCGCATCGTATTGTTGTGTGGCTATGTTTACCACACCCGATACAGCATTGTTGTTGACCAAACTGTTCTGCACCTGTTTGGTTGTGGCTGTTAATCGGTTTAATGCATCGTACTGCATACGGCTGATGGTTACCGTAGTTTGTGCATTGTTGCCTCCTTTTTGTTGGCTATGCACCACTACCAAGGGTTGACCTCCCCAACTGTACTGTGTAGTATTTACATCTACACCACCACTGTAGTTTTGTGATTGTGTTTGTATAATTCTTCCTTTTTCGTCATAAATATTTACTGCGGTAAGGTATTGTGTGCCACTACTGCCTAATACTGCTGTTTGCACCCAGGTAACCATTCCTTTGGTAGTGGTATTGCGCTGCAAGGGAAATTGCGGGTATGGACTGCTGCTGCTATTGGTAGGAGCAAAATAAGTGTGCCAGTTTGTTTGGAGTGAAGCCGTAATGCCTGCAATAATTGGTAAGTCGCTATAATCATCATAATGTGTTTGGGTAAGTAACTCAAACCCACTGCTGATGTTAGGGTATGCTGTTGCGTTGTACGCATTGTTCCATTCGGTAACTAAACTGTTACTATTGATTAACAATCCTGTTTTTATTGGTCTGTTTAATGTATCATATACCGTTACCATCCACTTGCTATTGCTGCGCATATTTGCATCTTGTGTCATTACCAATAGATCTTTGCTATTGTACACCATAAATACCACTTTTGCACCGGGGACTTTCTTCATCACCATACGGTTGCGACGGTCGTATTCATATCTAAAACATTGTTCTGACAAAATAAGTTGGGTAAAATTTCCACCATTGTTTATAAGCGCTTGCACGCCTGCCGGCTGTATTACGCAACGCAGGTTATTATAGTCATCATACATATAATAGGTACAAAGCCAACCATTGTAACCCGAACCTATTCCCAAATCGGTTGTTGCTGTGTGCTGCACTTTCTTTAAAATTACCCTACCTGCGAGGTCTTTAAACTCAATAACCTGTTTGCCGTTTTCATCGGTAGTACTGGTTTTATATAAAGTACCGGTAGCATAAGCTCCTGCCTTAGTGTATGTGCCCCAACTGCCCAAACCGTTATCTGTTACGGTAAACAGGTACACACTATCGGCAGAAGTGTTGGCGTAATAATTGGTAGCAATGCCACGGTTACTGCCCACCCAACTGTTACCGGGGGAAAAGGAAAAAGCAGTGCGGTTTAAAGGGGATGGCTCATAATTAATACGTGAATGTGCATTGCTACCTGTTTCTCCCTGACCTGCAACAGGACTACCGTTACCGTTGTAGTAAGCAGGTTGTGCAGTAACTGCATCCGGTTGATAACTTCCATCATTACTGGCAGACACGTAAGGTAAGTACTGCTTATCAGGTCGGTTGTAAGCATCGTAATCCTGCACGGTAACCAGGTCAGCAGGAGTAGCATTAATGGACAAACCTGCTTGTTTGGCAACAGTTTGTATAGGGCGCCCAATACCATCTATAAACTGTGTTACCATTTTTACATCGCTTAACGGACGGGTAACCAGTACATTTGGATTTTGCTCAGGAGCAGTAGCCGTCCAGGTGCGAACATAATTTACCTGGGCTTGCAGCTGAAACATAAAAAGTAATAAAAAAACTAAAAGGCAAGCTGGCTTATTTTGCATAGAT
>JBIIAP010000129.1:0-7715 GCA_044239855.1 Sediminibacterium sp.
AATATTAAAGGCATTGGCGCCCATTGAAGAAAAGCTCTCCTTAAGGCTCTGATTCATCGCCTCAATTGCGGTAATAATACCTATTAAGGCCATTATACCAAATGCAATAATGGCTATGGTAATTCCTGCACGAAGTTTATTGCTTCGTACAGTTCTCCAGGCTAAATTAAGTGAATCAAAAACCGTCATTGAATAATTTATTTAAGTAAGCTATATATTAAAGGTAATAGCAGTTTGATTAATTCAATGCACTTTCGTTGTTAATTATGAAGAGTGGTTAAAAATAAAACCAATTGAGCACTATTGAAGGAAGAACGCCAATGGCTATCACCAACAAAGTCACCAAAATGATTGCAGTTTTAAATCCATTGGATACTTCCATGATTTCGGGCTCACCTGATTTAAAATACATTGCCTGGATTACTTTGAAATAGTAATAAACGCTTATTGCAGCAAATACCAACGCAACCAGCACAATCCAAAAAGATCCGCCCGATTTGATTACGGAAGCCAGCATGTAATACTTGGCGAAAAATCCGGCCGTTAATGGAATACCTGCCAGTGACATCAAAAATACTACTGCGCTAAATGCTAATACGGGTTGCGCCTTAGCCAAGCCATTGAATCCATCAAAACTATGATCCTTAACTTTTACCAAAACAGCGAAAAAGCCAATAGTAGCTAAACAATAGGCAACAGCATATAACAGAATACCTTCTTTTGCCAGGTCGTTATAGGTATATAAAGCAAAAAGCATAAAGCCGGCTTGAGCGATACTGGAGTAAGCCAACATTCTTTTTACACTCTGCTGAAACACAGCCGTTATATTACCGATTAGTAGTGTTGCAATGATTACAAAATTCAGCATTATTTTCCATGAAGGGCCCAACACGATTGCGTTTGCTTCAAACAAAACAAGGAAAGCAAAGAAACCAGCAGCTTTTACAATGGTAGACATAAATGCGGTAAACACAGTAGGTGCGCCATCATATACATCCGGCGTCCAAAAATGGAAAGGTGCTGCTGATACCTTAAAGCACATAGAAACAAATAATAAAATATATCCACCCACCAACAAGAAAGAAACAGGAACCACCCCCGCAGAGTTTGGAATAGCAGCAGGAGTAGTTAATGCGAAAGTGCCTGTAGCTCCATATACTAAAGCTATGCCCATTAACATAATTCCAGTAGAAAAAGAACCCATCAAGAAATATTTCAAGGAAGCTTCGTTGCTTTTTAAGTTCTTTTTATCGGCACCCGTAAGGATGTACAAAGGTATGGTCATAATTTCTATCCCTATAAACAACATCAACAGTCCATTGAACGAGGTTAGAATACTGGTGCCACATAATACAAAAAATATTAGTGCATAATAATCTGCAGCATAGTTTCCTACTTTTTCAACAGCTGAGCCACTAAGTAATACAAATATTAATGCTGCTGCAATTAATATTGAATTGAAGTACAAGCCAAACTTGTTGAAATGCAATAGGTCGTGCGTATTGATACTGATGGAGAATAGTCCGTACGTATTGGCAATGTTTGCGGCCAATAAAATAAATAAGGCAACAACTGCAACAAAAGAGATTGCAGATTTTTTTTGCGTGATGATCCCACTAAACATCATCACCACTCCCATTATTGCTGAAAATATAATTGCGTTCATAACTATTTTAAATGTTCTTTACTTTTTAATAATTAACCCTGCTACACTGTCGTTTGTTAAGTTGATCATTGGCTGAGGGTATATACCTAAAGCAATAATGGCCAACGCAATAAGTACCAATGCTAATTTAACATTAAGCTTTATTTCAGTTGATTGTATTGCAGTTTCTCCGAGTTCTCCATAAATCACTTTCTGCACCATATTTAGGGTATAAACCGCAGCTAAAATAATGCTTACGCCCGCTATAGCGGCAATAATCATATTAACCCGAAATAAACCACTAAACATTAAAAACTCGCCGATGAAAGCGTTGGTAAGTGGTAATGCTACATTAGCAAAGGCCATCACCACGAACAGCATAGCCATAGCCGGGGCTTTTTGAGCAAGACCACCCATTTCACTCATTTTGCGTGTGCCTAATTGTTGCTCAATTATGTCTGCAATGATCCATAATCCTATCACATTAATACCGTGATTAAACATTTGTAACATTACTCCCTCCAGCGCGGTTTTGTCGGCCGAAAAAATAGCAGCACTCATTAGTCCAATGTGTGCAATAGATGAATACGCAATTAATCGTTTAATATCATCCTGGCGAATAGCTATTAGAGAAGCATAAATCATCCCTATTACGGAAAGTATAATAATTACATAACTGAATTGAGCAGTTGCTAATGGGAAAACAGGTAACAACCAGCGCAGTACCGCATATAAACCCATCTTTACCATTACACCACTTAACACCATTGTGGTTGCTGTGGGAGCTTGTTCATAAGCATCCGGTTGCCATGTATGAAAAGGGAAAATGGGCATTTTAATAGCAAATGCTACAAAGAATAACCAAAAAATTAAGGATTGCTCTTTGCCGCTTAAGTTTACATGATAAAATGATTGAAGGGCAAATGAATGATCGGCAGTTCTGAAATATAGGAACAGTATGCCAGCCAACATCAACAACGAACCTAAGAAGGTATAAATGAAAAACTTAAACGTAACGGCAATGCGTTTTTCGCCTCCCCAAATAGAGCAAAGAAAATAAACAGGTATTAAAGCGAATTCCCAGAAAAAATAGAATAATAACGCATCTGCTGCAAGAAACACACCCATTAAGCCTGCTTGAGTAAGCAACATCAAACCAAAAAAAGAGGCGGCATTTTTATAGGTGTTTTTATAAACCGAAGTAAAGATGATTGGAAATGCTACTGCTGTTAATAAACAAAGCATTTTACTCATTCCATCCATCTTCAGCGTAAATCTACTGCCTAAATTATTTAACCATACGGTATCAAATGCAGGTGCAACAGGCGCTTGTATTGCCGCAATGGCTATAACAAGTGTAGCTAATGATGCAAGTAGTGAAAAGTTTTTTGCAAAGCTTCCCTTGGTCATTAAAAATGAAAGCAAGCCGGTTGCTAAAGGGGTTAATATGAGTAATAAAGCTATCATTGTTCTGAATACTTAATGAACGAATTAAAATATATTGTTTAAAAATCGAATTATGGTTAAATCATTGAACCAAATCAGGAAGAACACCACTATCGATAAAATCATAATCAACAAATAGCTGGCAACCTGGCCACTTTGTAAAAGTCGCAATTGTCTGGAGCTATAGGAAACCAATTTACCCACTCCATTTACCATTCCATCAATGCCGTTCTTCTCTATTATGTTTTTACAAAATCCTGCAAATGCATTAATTGGGTTAACAATTATTGCATTATACAATTCATCGATATACCATTTGTTGGTCAATAGTTTGCCAATTCCCCAACTGGTTTCATGCTCCTTAATTGTATATTTTTTATACAGAATCACAGCAATTAAAATCATGATTATCACCAACCCTGTTACACTTCCCATCATCAAGTATTCTTGTGCATGATCTAAATGATGCACCGCTGCTAATTTGGTTGATTCTTTAAATATTGGAGCCAGAAAATGCGCTAACCAATGGCTATCCGCAGCAAATATTTCCGGAATACCGATGAATCCACCAATAACAGAAAGGATGGCCAAAACAATTAAAGGAATCGTCATGGAATACGGACTTTCATGTAAATGATGTTCTTGTTCCTGTGTTCCTCTAAATTGACCAAGAAAAGTAAGGGTGTATAAACGGAACATATAGAAAGCAGTCATTAATGCCCCACCCACTGCTATGTAGTAGTATATCGGGTTTTTAGTAAATACGGCTGCTAAGATTTCATCTTTAGAAAAGAATCCGGAGAAAGGAGGAATACCGGCAATTGCCAAACAACCTAATAAGAAGGTAATATGCGTAATAGGCATATATTTTTTCAGGTTGCCCATTTTACGAATATCTTGTTCGTGGTGCATGGCATGAATTACAGAACCTGCGCCTAAAAACAGCAATGCTTTAAAAAAGGCATGGGTAAACACATGAAATACGGCACCGGTGTAGGCTCCAACACCTAATCCTACAAACATATAACCTAACTGACTAACTGTAGAGTAAGCCAGTACTTTTTTAATGTCATTTTGCTTAAGTGCTATGGTAGCTGCAAAAACTGCAGTAGCCAAACCTACCATAGTAATTACCGCCTGAGTAGATGGAGCTAAAGTAAATAAGATGTTACTTCTTGCAATCATATAAATACCTGCTGTTACCATGGTTGCGGCATGTATTAGTGCAGAAACAGGCGTTGGGCCTGCCATTGCATCGGGTAACCAGGTATATAGTGGAATTTGCGCGCTCTTTCCCATGGCTCCTACAAAGAGCAACATCGTAATCGCAGTAATATCAAAAGCAGAAAGTTTAGCAACATTGCCAAACACATCACCATAGTTTACAGTTCCTAATTTAAATAAAATCCAAAAAACAGCTAATAAGAATCCTAAATCGCCAATTCTATTCATGATAAAAGCCTTCTTAGCTGCATAGTTGTAGTTATTGTTTTTAAACCAATAACCAATTAGTAAGTAAGAACATAATCCAACGCCTTCCCAACCAATAAACATGATTACATAGTTGGCACCCATAACTAGCAATAGCATGGAGAACACAAATAAGTTGAGGTAGGCAAAATATCTACCAAAATGATGCGATTCCTCTTCTTTCATATAAGCAGTTGAATAGAGATGAATCAAGAATCCGATTCCTGTAATAATTAATAAGAACAATACAGACAATTGATCGATCTGAAAAGCGAATGGAATAGTAAACGCATCTACTTTAATAAAATTAAATAGGGTAACTACTGCGTTGAAGGTTTGTCCATTACAAGACTCCTTACAAACCTGCTGAAATAATATGCATGAGGTTACAAAAGAACAAAAGATAACTCCCGAACCAATGACACCTATGGCTGTTTTAGAAAGGTATTTTCTTCCCAATCCATTGATCAGGAATCCAACTAGCGGAAAAAGAGGAACTAAAAATGCTATCTTACTCATATTAATTTTTCAATCTGTTCAAAAAGTTAATGTCTACGGAATGTGTATTTCTATACATCATCACAATAATGGCTAACCCTACACTTACTTCTGCAGCAGCAACCACCATGATAAAAAATACAAATAGTTGGCCATCTGTACCAACGGTTGTAGCCGGATCAATTGCCAAAGCACTTCCATGATGTAATTTAGAAAAAGCGACTAATAATAAATTTACAGCATTAAGCATCAGCTCTATACACATGAAAACAATGATGGCATTTCTTCTGGTAAGCACCCCTATGATCCCGATACTAAAGAGGGCTAAACAGAAATAGATATAGTATTGTATTGGCATATTTAACTAGTTATTCAATTAATAATTTAAAAGTTATGCTGCGGCATTAGTCTTTTTTTCCTATCACTACAGCACCCACCATTGCACTTAAAAACAACACACTGCTTATTTCGAATGGTAGTACAAAATCACTAAATAATACTTTTCCTAAATTTTTTATCAGACCGATATTACCGTCTTTCATTAATGCTTGTTTTCCGGTTAGTTCGGTAGCTTGCTGCACCAAGGAAACCAACACTACTAAAAAACATCCTCCGGAAATTACCCCTGCAAATTTCATCCACCAATACTTTTTTGGTTCTGCGTTTGCATTTAAGTTCATCAACATAATTACAAACAGAAATAGCACCATGATAGCGCCTGCATAAACAATCAGGTTTACAATTGCCAAAAACTGTGCATTTAGCAAAATATAATGCCCGGAAATTGCAAAAAACACCGCAATTAACCAGAGCACACTGTGTACCGGGCTTTTACTTAATAAAACCATAACAGCACTGAATATAGCCAGTGCACTTAAAAAGAAAAATAGTATTTGAACTGTATTCATCTTGTTGAATTACCTATGATTAATTTTTTCTCCTTCTGCTTTCTCCTATTGCTTCTGCATATTCTTCTAATTCTACATTACGGTTAGGAATCAATAAATCTTCCTTCCCATAAATGAATCCTTTTCGGGTATAGTTAGCAGGCGTAACTGTTTCACTGAGATAAATAGCATCTTTTGGACAAGCGTCTTCACACAATCCGCAGAATATACAACGCAACATGTTGATTTCATACTTTGCTGCATACTTTTCTTCTCTGTACTTACTTTCTTCGCCAGGCACACGCTCTGCAGCTTCCATTGTAATGGCTTCTGCCGGACAAGCTACCGCACACAATCCGCATGCAGTACAACGTTCACGACCTGCTTCATCACGGTTTAATACATGTAACCCACGAAAAACCGGACTAAATGGTCGTTTTTGCTCCGGGTAACGAATGGTGGGGTTTTTAGTAAAAATGTGTCTGAAGGTAATACCCATGCCTTTGAGAATTGCAGGAATATACAGACTCTCCATAAAAGTCATTGGCTTTCTACTGACTTCTTTCCTTCTGTTTGTTAATGCTTGCATGTATTACGTTATCTAAAAATTTATAATAAAATTCAATTATACGGTTTGTTAGTCTTTTGATTTATCCTTGTTGCCAAAGAATGACTGCTCCGGTTAACAACATATTAAACAATGCCAATGGAATTAATTTTTTCCAACCAACATTCATTAACTGATCGTATCTAAAACGCGGTACTGTCCACCTGATCCACATAAATACGAAAATAAAAATAACAATTTTGGTTAGTAAAGCCAGTACACCAATTATTGCAGCGGTATTCACGGCTAATTTGCTTTCATCTAAGAAAGGAATATCATATCCGCCAAAAAACAAACAAGCCATTACTGCACTGCTCATGATCATGTTGATGTATTCCGAAAATAAATAAAAGCCCAATTTCATGGAAGAATATTCCTGATGGTATCCAAAATTCAGTTCGTTTTCTGCTTCAGGCAAATCGAACGGCGTTCTGTTACACTCTGCCAATGCGCAGATAAAAAATATTAAGAAACCCAATGGTTGGTATGCTATATTCCATAAATTCCCGGCAGCCATTTGCTGATCTACAATAGATTTTAAACTTAAAGAACCGGAAAGCATTAATACTGCAATTAAGGAAAGTCCCATAGCTAATTCGTAGCTTATAGCTTGAGAGGCGCCACGTAATGCAGCCATTAAAGAGAATTTATTATTGGAAGCCCAACCTCCAATCATCATTCCATAAACACCTAAACTCACCACACCAAAAATGTATAGAATTCCAATATTAATGTCTGCAATTTGTAGGTCTATTTTACGATCAAATAGCTCCACATGGCTACTCCATGGTATTACAGAGCAAGTCATTAAAGCGGCCGTCATTGCTAAGCCAGGGCCCAGAATAAACAAACCTTTGTTTGCGCTACCGGGAATAATTTCTTCTTTAGTGATTAGCTTCAGACCATCTGCAAAAGGTTGAAATAAGCCGAAAGGGCCGGCTCTTTCAGGTCCCGGACGATCTTGCAAAAGTGCTGCCACTTTTCTTTCTGCGAAAGTGGTATATAAGGCAATACCCAAGCTAGCAAATACAATTATTGCTATGAGTATCAGTTTTTCTATCATTAATAACCAGTCAAATGCCAATAGTGTCATGCTTATATTTATTAGTCTTGATTATTATTAAAATCTTTTGAATGAGCAGGGCCTTTTAGTTTAGCTAAT
>JBIIAP010000130.1:0-7707 GCA_044239855.1 Sediminibacterium sp.
TCCGGAAGTTTGGTATACCATCATCACATTCAATAAATTATTGTAATCAAACTGAGCGCCAAAATCAAAAACAGATGTAGTATTCTTGTAAAAGCGAAGCATCATAACCGGATTCAAATTAGTTTTACCGTCGCTACTGATGGTAATATTATAATATGCTGCCAATTGACCTGTTGCAAGATTTGAAACGCTACTATTTTGTAGATTTTCTTGTAATCTGAATAAGGATGCACCAAGCGTTATTTTTTTTGTTTGATATACCATCCCAATATTCCCATCAAACTGTGTGCTTTTTTTAACACTACTATTTATCATTGGATCTAAGACTTCATCATTGCTTAAATTCTTATTGTCCAAACGATCACTAGAAATAGCCAAAGAAATACCAATTCGTAAATGTTTTTCTTCTGCTAACTTTACTCGGTAAGCATAATTTACTATGCCAAATGTTCTATTTAACACTCCGGCAACATCGCTCATAATTTGTACCCCAGCCGCCGAGTTTTCACCAAATGCATCCTCCACACCAATATTGGTAGTTACAGGTGCACCATCAAAACCAACCCAGCTTCTATTCTGTAACACATTAATTTTATTCCCATCAATCCCTGTAAATCCTGCATTCCAAAGTGTGCGATTTTGAAAAAAGGTAATTCATGTTATACAAATGGCTATTACATATTTTGTATGATTAAAGTCATAATAAAGGGTAATAGTGCAACAATTAATGCAGCTCTATTACCCTAAAAAGTATTTATTTTTATTATACAAATTAGCAGTGTATTTAACATAAACCAATACCCTACTTATGAATCAATAATAGGAGGTATTCAATTGACTATTTGCTTTTTCTGCAGCTTCAATTATGCTGTAATCAGAAAGTATTAAGGCCTTATTTCTTTTTACACATACATCATGTTCAAAATGAACGGAAGCCTTGCCATCTCTGGTTTTAACAGTCCACCCATCTTTATCTGTATACACTTCCCTTGTGCCCAAATTAATCATTGGTTCAATTGCTAATACCAGATTTTCTTTTAATTTAGGCCCACTCCCTCTTTTGCCATAATTAGGCATTTGAGGATCTTCATGTAAACTTCTGCCCAAACCGTGACCAACTAGTTCTCTTACAACCCCATAACCATGTTTAATTTCAGTATGCTCTTGAATAGCATGAGCGATGTCGCCAATTCTATTATTTACAATGGCTTTTTCAATCCCTTTATACAAAGATTCTTTAGTAACTTTTACCAGTTCAATTTCTTCGGGAGAAGCATCGCCCAAAATAAAAGTATACGCATGATCTCCATGCCAACCATTTAAAATAACCCCCATATCAATCGACACAATATCGCCATCTTTAAGGGCTGCATTATTAGGGAATCCATGCACTACCACATCGTTTACTGAAGCACAAACAGTAAATGGGTACCCTCTATAGTTTAAAAAAGAAGGGATTGCTTTGTGATCCTTTACAAATTCAAAACATAATTTATCGATTTGAATGGTAGTCATTCCCGGTTTCAATACTTTGGCAACTTCTGTTAATGTTTTACTCACTAATGTTGCAGCTTCTTTCATTAAAGCTACTTCTGTTTCAGTTTTATAATGGATCATATTTGTCCTTCTGGTCATGATAAAAAATAAACCTGTTCAGCATAGCCAAACAGGTTTACAAAGTTCGTAATAAATTATGATTAAATAGCAGTAGGAGTAACAGTTTGTCTGCCTTGTACTCTTCCACTTTTCATTAAACCATCATATTGACGCATCAATAAATAAGTTTCTATCTGCTGTAAAGTATCTAAAACAACACCTACCATAATTAACAAAGAGGTACCGCCAAAGAAAGTGCTGAACCCTTGTGTAACTTTTAAGTTTGATGCAATACCAGGTAAAATACCAACTAAAGCAAGGAATATTGCTCCGGGAAGTGTAATTCTATCCATAATAGCACCAATATAATCAGCAGTAGGTTGACCAGGTTTAACCCCCGGAATGAATCCATTGTTTCGTTTTAAATCTTCTCCAATTTGTTTAGGATTGAAAATTAAAGCGGTGTAAAGGAAGGTGAATCCAATTACCATTATAGAATAAATCACCATATACCAAACATTGCTGTGGTCGTTAAATATTTTAACTATACCCTGTGCAGAGTCTAAATTGGTAAAAGAAGCCAAAGTCGGCAAGAACATAATTGCTTGCGCAAAAATTATTGGCATAACACCAGCACTGTTTACTTTGACAGGTAAGAATTGACGAGCACCACCTACTTGCTTATTTCCAATAATTTGTTTCGCGTAATTAACCGGAATTTTTCTAACCCCTTGAACAAGTATGATCAATCCCATTATGATGGTAACAAGAATAGCAATCTCAATTAAGAAGATTAATAAACCGCCGCCACCACTAACACCTTTGGCACCAAATTCTTGAATAATGGATTGCGGTAAACGAGCAAGAATACCTACCATAATGATAATAGAAGTACCATTACCTAATCCTTTGTCTTGAATCTTTTCTCCTAGCCACATTACAAATAATGTACCAGCAGAAAGGGTCACTACAGTAGAGAACCAAAAGAATGGCTTGTAAGCAGGTAATATCGCTTCCGCATAACCTGGGCTATTTAGATACGCAACATAAGCGCCTGCCTGGAAGGCAGTAACAATAACTGTTAGGTAACGAGTCCACTGGTTGATTTTTTTACGTCCACTATCGCCTTCTTTTTGTACTTTTTGTAATTGAGGAACCAAAATGGTCATCAATTGCATAAAAATTGAAGCAGAGATATAAGGCATAATTCCTAATGCAAGAATAGATGCCTGAGAAAAGGCACCTCCAGCAAACATATCGAATATACCCAATAGACCGTTGCTTTTAGAGGCTGCTTGAGCTGCTTCAATTTTATTAGGATCAATTCCTGGAAGAACAATATGCGTACCGAAACGGTAGGTAAGAACCAAAGCAAGTGTTACAACAATTTTATTTCGTAACTCATCGATGGCCCAAATATTTCTTAAAGTCTGAACTAATTTTTTCACTTAGCTTAATTAATTGGTGTTAAAACAAAATAACCTAAAACGTATCCACAGATGCGTTGGGCAATTTACAGAAAATTATTTAACAATTTCAACTGTTCCACCAGCAGCTTCAATAGCAGCTTTAGCCTTTTCGCTGATAGAATTTACTTTGAAAGATAATTTAGCTTTTAATTCACCGTTGGCTAATACTTTAACGCGATCAGTGCGACTAATTAAACCATTTATGTAAAGATTTTCTAGAGACACTTCTGTGAAGCCATATTTTTCTACCAATTGATCTAACTGACCTAAGTTAAATACTTTGTATTCAATACGATTGATATTTTTGAAACCACGCTTAGGGATTCTACGTTGAATTGGCATCTGACCACCTTCATGAGCCATTTTGCTTTTGTAACCAGCACGGCTTTGACCACCTTTGTTACCTTTAGTTGAAGTACCACCCTTTCCGGATGCTTCACCACGACCAAGTCTTTTTTCTCTTTTAACAGAACCTTCAGCAGGTTTTAAATTGTGTAGTTTCATAATAACTGATTTTGAACTTACGGGGTATCACCCCTCGCATATTAAAAAATAAATCTAAAATTTGTAATCAAACACTCATTAGTGGGGATTACAAATTTTAGATTGCAAAGTAAATGAATTTTAAGCTATTTCTTCAACTTTAATTAAGTGGTTAACTTTATTAACCATTCCTAAAATTTGAGGAGTTGCTTCAACTTCTTTAGTAGCATTTAATTTTTTAAGACCCAAAGCTATCAAAGTTTGTTTTTGACGCTCAGATCTGTCAATGCCACTTTTAATTTGTGTAATTCTAATTTTTTTCATAACTAATGTATTGAAAACAGACGATGTTATAATATTATCCGTTAAAGACCTTGCTAAGTTTAATAGTACGACCTTTAGCTACTTGTACTGGCTCTCTTAATAAGCTTAATGCTTTGATAGTAGCTTTAACCACATTATGTGGGTTAGCAGAACCAAGGTTTTTAGCAAGTACGTCGGTAATACCGGCGCTTTCCAAAACAGCACGCATACTACCTCCTGCGATTACACCTGCTCCGTGAGCTGCTGGCTTAATTAATACTTTAGCTGCACCTTCTTTAGCCCATTGCTCATGAGGAATAGTTCCATGCATAACAGGTACTTTAACTAAGTTTTTCTTAGCGTCTTCAATACCTTTGGCAATAGCCTCTTGTACTTCTTTAGCCTTACCTAATCCCTGACCAACTACACCATTTTCATTACCCACTATAACCAGTGCAGAAAAGCTGAATGTACGACCACCCTTTGTGGTTTTAACCACACGGTTAATGGCAACTACCTTATCCTTCAGTTCGATGTCGCCACCCGCTTTTACTTTATTTACGCTTACTTTAGACATTTATTGAGCGATTAATTGATGTTAGCAAATTAAAATTGAAGTCCGCCTTCTCTTGCTCCGTCAGCAACAGATTTAACACGACCATGATAAAGATTACCACCTCTATCGAAAACACAAGTTTCAATACCAAGAGATTTAGCTTTAGCTGCTACTGATGCACCAACTAATTTAGATTTCTCGATTTTAGTAACTTTTTGAGCTGCAATATCTTTATCGCGAGATGAAGCAGCAGTTAACGTAACTCCATTTTCATCATCGATTAACTGACAGTAGATTTCAGCATTGCTTCTATATACTGCAAGGCGAGGTTTAGCAGAAGTACCAGCAACTTTTTTACGGATGCGATATCTGATTTTTTGCCTTTGTAATAATTTACTCATTATATATTATTTAGAACTTCCGATTCTGCCGGAAATTAAGTTATTTATTTATTATTTACCAGCTGCCTTACCTGCTTTTCTTCTTAAGATTTCACCAGCATACTTAACACCTTTTCCTTTGTATGGCTCTGGCTTACGCAAGCTACGTAATTTAGCAGCAACCTGACCGATCAATTGCTTATCTATACCTTCTAAAAATATTTTAGGATTTTGTCCTTTTTCAGTTGTAGTAGAAACTTTAAGCTCAGAAGGAACCTCAAAAATAATATTATGAGAATAACCTAAAGCAAGATCTAGAATGTTGCCAGTATTAGCAGCTTTAAAACCTACCCCTACTAACTCTAATTCTTTCTTATAACCATCCGTAACACCCTTAACTAAGTTGCCAACAAGAGCACGATATAAACCATGCATTGCGCGGTGACGAATTTGATCAGTAGGACGAGTAAAAATTACCTCACCATCTTTTAATTCTACATTGATATCTCTATCAATAGCTTGATGTAATTCTCCTTTTGGGCCTTTTACAGTAACAACATTTTCTGCACTAACAGAGAATGTAACGCCAGCCGGAATAACTACAGGTTGTTTACCTATACGAGACATAGTCGATTTTTAATTTTATTAATACAATGCTCCGTGTTCAGCCACGACTAAGAGGCTTAATTGTCGGAATTTACTTTAAGAAATATAACATAAAACTTCGCCACCAACATTTTGAGCTTTCGCTTGCTTGTCTGTTAATACACCTTTAGAGGTACTAAGAATAGCAACACCCAATCCATTAATTACACGTTTAATTTCGGCAGGTTTAGCATACTGACGCAAACCAGGACGACTAACTCTTTCTAGAGAACGAATAGCAGGTTGCTTAGAAGCTACATCATATTTCAATGCAATCTTAATAAGACCTTGCTTATTATCGTCTTCAAATTTGTATTTCAGGATATAGCCCTGATCATACAAAATCTCTGTTAAACGCTTCTTTAAATTAGAAGCAGGAATTTCAACCAGTCTATGACCAGCCAACTGAGCATTACGAATTCTAGTTAAGAAGTCTGCTATAGGATCAGTTACCATATTATTTAAATTATACTAGTTCTAAATTTTGTTTACTAGCCGGTAATATTACCAACTTGCTTTTTTTACTCCAGGGATCATTCCGTTTAAAGCCATATCACGGAATATTACCCTTGAAAGACCAAAATAACGCATATACCCCTTAGGTCTGCCTGTAAGCTGACAACGGTTTTTTAAACGAACCGGTGAAGCGTTTTTAGGTAATAAATCTAATGCTGCATAATCGCCTGCTGCTTTAAGAGCGGCTCTTTTTTCAGCATATTGTGCTACCATTTTCTCGCGCTTTCTTTGTCTGGCTTTAACTGATTCTTTTGCCATAATGTTGTGTAATTATGTTTTTAATTAATCTTTCTTAGTTCCTTTAAACGGCATACCCATTTCTTTAAGCAATTCATATGCTTCTTCATTGGTATTTGCAGATGTTACAAAAGTTATATCTAAACCTGTAATTTTATTTACTTTATCAATATCAATTTCAGGGAAGATTATTTGTTCAGTTACCCCTAAAGTATAATTACCTCTTCCATCAAAAGCCTTATCACTAATTCCTTTAAAATCACGTACACGAGGTAAAGCTACAGAAACTAATCGATCTAAAAATTCATACATCTTCTCTCCTCTTAGAGTTACACGGGCACCAATTGGCATACCCTTACGTAACTTAAAGTTAGAGATATCTTTTTTAGATAAAGTAGGAACAGCTTTTTGACCAGTAATGGTATTTAGCTCTTCAACAGCAATATCAATTAATTTTTTATCAGTTACCGCTCCATTAACTCCGCGGTTGATACAAATTTTTTCTAATTTAGGAGCTTGCATAATAGTTTTGTATGCAAACTTCTTCATTAAAGCAGGTACAACATCTTTGGTGTACTTAACTGCTAATCGTGGTGTATAATTTACAGTACTCATTATTTGATTACCTCCCCAGATTTTTTAGATACACGGATTAATTTACCATTTTCACGGGTACGCTTCACTTTTGTAGGTACACTTTTTTTATCATCCCATAACATAACGTTACTGATGTTAATTGGAGCTTCTACTTTAACGATGCCACCTTTAGTGTTTTGAGCAGATGGTTTGGTGTGCTTAGTTACAATGTTTACACCTTCAACAACAACACGACCTTTATCTACAATAACTTCCAACACAGTTCTTGGCTTTTTCAAATCCTTATCATCACCGGTTATTACCACTACGGTATCCCCTTTTTTGATGTTGAATTTGGCTTTAAATCTTGTACTCATTTTATTTAGCTTTTAGCTTTTTTTATAATACTTCAGGAGCAAGAGAAATAATCTTCATGTATCCTTTATCACGCAATTCTCTTGCTACAGGTCCGAAAATACGTGTACCGCGTGGTTCATCAGAATTGTTTAACAATACAACCGCATTGTCATCAAAACGGATATAAGAACCATCTTTTCTGCGAAGTTTGTTTTTAGTACGTACGATAACTGCTTTAGAAACAGTACCTTTTTTGATACCACCCGCAGGGATCGCATCTTTTACAGTAACAACAATCTTATCGCCGATTTTAGCATAGTCTTGTCCGCTGTTACCAAGTACCTTTATACAAAGCACTTCTTTTGCACCACTATTGTCAGCTACATTTAATCTGCTTTCTTGCTGAATCATTTTATTTAAGCTTTGGGCTCTTGGCAATTACGCTTTGAGCAGTTTATACTATTCTTTGTTTGCCTCTTGAATTAATCAAGAGCTTAACCTATTTCGCTTTTTCAATTACTTCAACCAGTCTCCAACGCTTTGTTTTACTAAGCGGACGAGTTTCCATGATTTTCACCACATCACCCAC
>JBIIAP010000012.1:0-23747 GCA_044239855.1 Sediminibacterium sp.
TATTTTGGGGGTATCGCTTGATGATGACAAAGAAGCCTGGTTAGCGGCTGTTAAGGCCGACCAATTAACCTGGAAGCATGTTAGCGACCTGAAGAAATGGGAAAGCAGTATGGTAGGTTTATATCAATTTGAGGGCATACCGTTTAATGTATTGGTAGATCCACAGGGTAAAGTAATAGCCACGGATTTAAGAGAAGAAGATTTAGAGAAGAAATTAGCGGAAGTGTTGAAGTAGAAGTTAATAGTTTGATTTTATAGTTGGTTAATTTGTATTCAGTAACTTTATAATCTTTTTGCCGAATACTGAAGTAACATATGTTTGATTCGGATGGGTTTTTTCATCAGGGAACTAAAGTGTGTTTGTCTCATCCGTTTCAAAAGATGGGGCTGTAGAGCCACTATGCTAAAAGATGGTATTGGTGGGAGGGATACATCTATTCAATTATTCTCCAATGTCCTGTTTTATCACTACCAATGCGTTCTATTTTTCCGTTATTTTTAAGTTCATTAATTTTTCTTTTTACTGTGCTTAGGCTGATTTTCAAGCGTTCACTAATTTCCTTAGCCGTTACTTTGTTATCGTGCTCAATCAATGAAAATACAGTGTCGTTTACAGTGTCAACTTGTGAATTTACAGTATCAATTACAGTGTCAGCAAGAATGTGCATTTCACGGTTTTTGATCGAATAATTTCCTATGAGCAATAAATTTAAAAGAAAACGAATTAAAAATTTTTCTGTCTTATAAATTCTCCTTGATAAGTATTCGTAGTTAGCTCTTACCAAAGCATTTCGGAAATACCAAGAATGGTTGGCAAACAAATCGTTGTTTACGTTTTTGAACCCTAATTTTCGCAAATATTTGATTAAGAAAATAGCTGTTGTTCGTGTGTTGCCCTCGCCAAAAGTGTGGATTTGCCACAAGTTAGAAATAAAGTGAGCTATGTGTTCTATAATGTCCTGTTCGCTTAGTCCTTTATAGCTAAATTTTCTTTCTTGCTCAAAGTCATATTCTAAGGTTGCGCTCAAACTGTCGGCACTTGCATAAAGAACGGTTTCGCCATTCAAGACCCATTCTTTTTTTGTGATGTTGTAATCACGAATTTTTCCTGCAAATTTGTAAATACCTGTGAACAATCTACGATGAATGGCCAAGTATTCTGCTGGTGAAAATGTAAAGGTTTGCTCACTCAACATTTCAGCAATTCGTGCAGAAACTTTGTCGGCTTCTTCTGTTCGGTCATTAAATGATATGACTGGGTGTTGTTGGTAGTAACTATCAATCCGTTTTTTTACCTCATCAATGGTTATATCGCCTTCAATGTTTTGTTTGGCAGTTTCAATAAGATATTCAGACGGTTTTAAGCCATCTACTTGTTGTAAGCCGATTGCCGTTTTCCAAACTTTTGCTTTCTCTGCTTTGTTCGGTTCACCCTGTCTTAAATATTCATCAAAGTTTTCCATTATTTTTTATCTACAAATGTCGTTTTTTTCTCTTAAATGTTTAATGCACAAATTAGGGAAACTGTCAATGGAAATTTACTTTTTTTCTGTCTCTCATTTGTTGTGGTCTTGTCAGTAGGGTTACCTCAGCAGCAGCAGCAGGGAGCACCCGCAGCTAGTGCGCACCCTTTATTGAATCAGCAGGCACCGGAAATTAGTTTACCTGATGAAAATGGCCAACCATTTAAATTGAGTAGTTTAAAAGGCAAATATGTGTTGGTAGATTTTTGGGCGAGTTAGTGCGGGCCCTGTAGAAGAGAAAACCCCAATGTGGTGGCTGCATATAAAAAATTCAGTAATAAAAACTTTACTATTTTGGGTGTATCGCTTGATGATGACAAAGAAGCCTGGTTAGCGGCTGTTAAGGCCGACCAATTAACCTGGAAGCATGTTAGCGACCTGAAGAAATGGGAAAGCAGTATGGTAGGTTTGTATCAATTTGAGGGCATACCGTTTAATGTATTGGTAGATCCACAGGGTAAAGTAATTGCCACGGAGTTAAGAGGAGAAGATTTAGAGAAGAAATTAGCGGAAGTGTTGAAGTAGAGGGTATCATCTGATAAAAACTATAGTGATATAACAAAAGAGAGCGGGCTGCCAAATGGCAGCCCGCTCTCTTTTGTTATAGGTATTCAACAGAAATTAGTTGGAATAACCAGCATTTTGTTGAATCTTAGGGTTAGCTTGTATTTCTACATTTGGAATAGGTAATACAAATCTGAAATTACCAGCAGCAAGTGTCTCTGCTCCATTGTAAATATCGTCGCCGATACGAACAACCGGTAAGTTTCTTCTTTTTAAATCCCAAAAGCGATGGCCTTCATAAGGTAATTCTTTAAAACGCTCATTCATTAACTCTGTAATGAAATCGTCTTTTGTTGCAAAAGTAGCATCAGTATAGCCGGTAATACGAGCTTTGCGTAAATCATTCAAATCTTTAGCAGCTTTTACCAGATCTTTACCTTCAGCATAAGCTTCAGCACGAATTAAGTACATTTCACCTGTTCTAAACACTTTTGCATCCGCAACGTTTTCTGCTGTAGTTCCGTAAGCAGTACCTGCATATTTAGCAATAAGTTTTGTTTGACGAGAAGGCGCTAATGATGTTTCATCTTTAAAGTATGCGTTGAAACGAACGTCGTTTACTTTGTCATAAGCGTCCCAAAGCTTACCAGAAGGAGCCCAGGTTACCGTACCAATGTTTGTTGCACTAGCAGACAATCCTCTGAAAAGAGAGCCTATTCTGCCTCCAGCAGCAGCAGTTCTGCTCAATTTAAAGGCTAATTCACTGTTGTTGGCATCTCTCCAAATACCGGCAAAGTTTGCACTGGTAGCCAATGGAATAGCAGTGATGTATTCAGAACTAAAAGTAATAGCATCTGGATATTCTTGTAAATATAGAGCTGCTCTTGCTTGTAAAGCTGAAACTGCAGGGCGAGTAACTCTGTAAATATCTGTTAATGCAGTTGGCAATAATGGTTTAGCCGCAACTAAATCGGCCTTCAACTTTACAAAATAAGGAGCCACTGTAATTCTTTCTTTGGCCTCTAAAGATGGTTCCTCCATATAAGCCATGGCTAAATCAGTTCCTACTGCACTGTTGCTGTAGTATCTGTATAACTCGAAATGGCAGAAAGCTCTTAAAAATAAAGCTTCACCAGTCAAACGGTCTTTTAAAGCAGTTTGAGCTGAGGTAGTAGCCGTTAGCTTAGGTAAAGCAGCTAATACACGATTAACGCGATCAATGATTCTGTAATATAAGTTAAATGCCGTAAAGTTGTCTCTGATACCAATATCTGTTGTACCAAATTTCCATTCGTGCGTTGTGGTTGCGTTATAGAATTCAGCAGTTCTAACTTCATCAGCTAAAGTACTGTTCAATAATATACCCATTTCAACATTCATTCCGGCATATGCACCAACAATTGCTTGTTCGGCATTGGTTAAGGTTTGTAAAGCTACATCACCTCCGATAAAATCAGTCTCCTTTATATCTATAACTTTTTGGCAAGATGCAAAAAGAAACAGCATCATAAAGGAACCAATTATTAATTTGTTATTTTTCATTTGAAAGAAATTTTATTTATTAGAAATTAAAATCAAGCCCTACCACCATCATAGATGGATTTGGGTATTCACGCAAACTAATATTGTTTCCGTCTTCAGGATCTAAACCTCTCCAAGGACTCCAGATGGCTAAGTTTTGACCTTGAACATAAAAACGGCCTCCTTTTATTAGTGTTGCACCACTTGCATTTTTAAATTCAGGGAATTGATACGCAACCATTAAATTTCTCAAACGTAAGAATTTGGCATCTTGTAAATCTGAAGAAGTGAATCCTCTAGAGTAACTTGCTGAGCTTTCAAATAATTTCACATCACCAGCTTTTTGCCATTGGTTGTCAATTAACTCTCTTGATAATCTTACGATACCAGAATAAAATGGATTGGTAATCCAGTTACGGGTATTGTTACTACGAACTACATCAAATTGATAAGAGAATAAGCCACTAAAAGTGATTCGCTTAATACGAACTTCAAAATCAACACCACCTACATGTTTTGGCAAGTATGTGCCGAATTTTGCAAATTGACCAGCTTTCGCAGGATCGTATACGGTTTTACCATCTGGTCCTTCAAACATTGGACGACCAGTTGCAGGATCAGCTCCTAAATAATTAAACGTGTAGTGAGACCCGTAAGGAAGACCCTTTCTAATTACGAAAGTTCCTAAGAAATATTCATTTACCAGACCTAAATCTTCAATTTTGTTTGTATTCATTGAGTGATTCCAGCCTAAAGTAATTCCAAAGTCTTTCTTTTTGATTACGTCTAATTTAACAGAAGCCTCTACCCCTTTATTGGTCATGATACCAGCATTTACATCAAGTTTAGTAAATCCTGTGGTACCAGATAATGGCTGTTCAACAAATAAATCAACTGTTTTATTTTGGTAAACATCTACCGTAAATCTTGCGCGATTTTGCCATAACGCAAAGTCAGCACCAAGATTTAATTTCTGGATTTTCTCGATTTTCAAATCCGGGTTACCAGAACCAGCAGGTACTAAACCAGTAACACTTGATCCTGCATAGGTAGAAGTAGTAAAAGTAGGCCCTTGAGGACCTTGATAGTTAGCCAAGCTTCCCAAATAAGTACCATAAGAATTGGTAGGGATACTTCCAATATTTGGAACCACACCATAACTAGCTCTTAATCTTAGGTCGTTGAAAATACGTTGATTAGCTAAAAAGCTCTCTTGTAGAACATTCCAGATTAAACCTGCAGACCAGGTTGTAATTTCTCTGTTATTTATATTTACAATTCTGGAAGTACCGTCTCTTCTAATATTAGCATTCAAAGAATACTTGTTGTTGAAGGTATACTTTGCAGTTGCAAAATATGAACGAATTCCGAAGCTGCTTTTTGCACTTGTTGCTCTTTGCGGATAGGTAGTTGCCCCATTGGTTAAAATTTCACCTGCACCTTGTCCTGTTTCTGTTAATCTTGCGTCTAGGTTATATAAAGTAAAACCAAGACCTCTGTTAAATCCTTGAACAGTTTCGAAATATGCTCCAGTTTCAAGATCATGCTTGCCGAATTTTTTTGCAAAAATTGCGCTAGAAGTATTTATCAATTGAGAATATGCATTATATCCTTCTTGTACTAGACCTGAATTACCAAAAGCCTGTAATTGACCTACATAAGAATTGGCATTAATGTAACGATTGTTATAGTTGCTGGAGAAATCAACACCTAGGATATTTCTAAAAGTAATATCATTGGTTAATTTGTAAGCAATATTTACCGCAGCATTAATTTTTAGCTGATCTGTGTTTCTTTTAGAATTTTGAATACCTTCTAACAAATTAGCTACTTGTTTAAGTGCCAGATTGGTACTTGAACCAAAGTTAAGTGTGCCATCTGGTTTGTAAGGATTTTCATAGCTTTTAGCACGGAAAATCATTTCAAACGGACTTCTTGTACCACCACCTAAAACTTCACCTTCAGCAAATTTTGACTTAGAATAACCAACTGTACTATTTAATTGTACCGTTAATTTGTTGTAAGTCTGATCTAGGTTAAAACGAAGTGTATAACGCTTTAAGCTAGAGCCTAAATCTATACCTTCTTGAGAGAAATATCCACCACCTAAATAGTATCTTGTTTTTTCAGAACCACCAGATAATGACAATTCCTGTGAATTAGAGAATCCTTGACGGAAAAATATATCAGCGTAGTTAATATCTATTGCACTGATACTATCTAAAATCGCTTGTTTTCTAAATGAGGTCATACCTGCAGGAATAGCAGGATTCAATGGAGAGTAAGTCCAACCCGGAGTATTGGCAGTTTTGGTTCTTTCTTCATAAGCCAACATTTCTTTAGTACTCATTAAATTCATTCTAGAGAAATTAGGTGATTGAGTAAAACCATATTGTGACTTGTAGTTAAAATTGGTTACCCCAGCTTTACCTCTTTTTGAAGTTATAACAATTACACCAGTACCACCTCTTGCACCATACAAGGCAGCAGCATTGGCATCTTTTAATACTGTTATAGATTCAAAATCATTCGGGTTAATTGTCTGCATATCACCAGAAGGCATTGGCACACCATCTAAAATAAATAGCGGCTGTGCACCAGCACCGGTAATTGACTGAATACCACGAATGGTAATAGTTGCACTAGCACCAGGTTGACCAGAGCTAGAGTTTACTAACATACCAGGAACACGACCTTGTAATGCCTGGTCGAAAGAACCTACGGGTACAGCTTCTACAACTTTACCGCTGATGGTTGAAGCAGCACCGGCAAACTGTGATTTCTTCTCACGAGAGTACCCTGTAACAACTACTTCATCAAGGTTTTCTACCTTTGAGTTCAGTGACAAGTTTATTACGCTTGATTTGTCGATTTTTGCCTCTTTAGTTCCGAGGTTTAAAGCAGAAATAACTAAAGACTTTGCACCAGCAGCAACAGAAATACTGTAAGTACCGTCTTCTTTTGATGTTGTACCGATAGTGGTACCTTTTACCAATACAGAAGCTCCTGCTACAGGATTGCCCTTCTCATCGGTAATCTTTCCTGTCAAAGTGCGGTTTTGCGCTTGCAATTGCAGTAGCGAAAGAACCATGCACATGAACAATGTGACTAGTTTTCTCATATATCAGTTTTTAGTTTTACAAAATTGAAATTAGTTAAAGAAATCCTAATTAGAACATTAAATGTGAATATTTTGTTCATTTCCATGAATTTTCATTAAAAGATGACGTAATAGATTGTTATATTTTATAATATTTTCATAATATATTTTTAAATATTTATATATAAATAAGAATAGGATTTTACAGCGTATTTCTTAGGCATACTAGAAATAGTAAAGGCGATCATTGTAAGATGACCGCCTTTACTATTATTTATTGAGCAATAAACAATTAATTATTTATCCCAAAATACACTTTCTACAATAGATACTTTTTGCTTTGGTGCATTTTTATTTGCGTCAATTTCACCCTGAGCATACGGTAAACTTCTTGGAATATCGGTTGTAACGGCATTAGATACTTTTGAAATGGCAGGGTAGCCTGTTCTTCTCCAGTCTGTCCAAGACTCTTGCATTACCCCATAGTTTGCAACATATTTCTCGCTAATTATTTTTTCTACTTTTTGGTCATCAGTTCCTGTTAATGAACCGTTAGCTGCTAAATAAGTGGTAATATCTGCCGTAGCAACACCTGCTGCTTGCATACTGGCTGTAATACCTGCTTTAAAGAAAGTTTCTGCATCACCAGGAGCACCATATACAGCAGCTTCTGCGCGAATAAAGTTATACTCAGCAAAGGTTAACATTCTTATAGGAGCAGTACCATCATACTCCACACCACCTGCTGCGGGTAAAGCTTCTAAAGATCCATCAGACTTAGCAGTTGGCGCTTTAGTTACAGCTCCTCTTAAGAAGGTATGCATCCGAGAATATTTAATAGAACCCGGATCGCCAGCTAAAGCTCCTGCATAAGATGTTGATCCATACGGGAACGGTGTAAAATAAGCAGGTCTTCTCGGGTCGGACTTAGCATTCATTGCATCAACGAAAAATTTATTAGGGAACAGATAGTTTGCTCTACTAATTTCAAATTGATGGATTGGATTTTGTCTGTTTGTAACATTAAAGAATGCCATTTCGAAATTATCGGCATTGGAACCAAAGAAAGTTACCCCTGGTTGATTAATTAATGTAGTTATTTTAGAAACGCAATCTGTTTTATTGATTTTAGAATAGTGTATCAATAAACGAAGCTTTAATGTGTTACCAAACTTAATCCAGTTTGCTTTTTTACTAGAAAACGCACCTGTATAAATAGTTGAGTTTGCTCCTGGTGCTAAACCAGTAGAAGTACTATTTAAGTCGGTCAACGCTTCATCAATTGTTGTAATTAATGATTTATAAACAGTAGCTCCAGAGTCGTATTTTGGAGATGGATTAGCACTGGCTAATTGTGCCTCACTGAATGGTACATCACCAAATGCATCTACTAAATGTAAATAGTTATATGCTTTTAATAGCTTAGCTGCACCTCGATAATACGGTGCATTTTGATCAGTTGCTAAACGTATTACCACTTCTATGTCATTTAATGTAGTGGCGTAATAGCTGTTCCAAAGGTTATTTACATCAGCCGATTGTATCAGGTATTTTTCATACGCCTGAGTTTGCGTTTCGCCACCGGTTGTTTGACCTGAAAATTGCTGCATAATTAATGCACCGTATCTATTTAAGTCACTACCACTGGCAAATCCGGTATTAACCGTTGCATTGGTAAATAGCAAAGCTATAGGAGCAGATGTTTCTGAAATTCTATCCGGGTCTGTATTGATATCCAGATATTTTTGGCAGGAGGTTAATCCTACTAAAAACACCGCAGAGCTTATTATTAATATTTTTTTCATTATCTGTAATTTATTTGTTCAAATAAGTATTATAGGGTAAGTCTTAAGTTCAAACCAATAGTTCTGGTTGATGGATTTGCATTGAACTCTAAACCTTGAATATTACTTGCTCCTAAAGCATTTTGCTCTGGATCAAGATGCGGGTAATCTTTTGCTTTCAAGAATAAGTTACGACCGAATACACCAAATTCAACATTTCCGAATGGCGTTCTGTCGATTAATGCTTGAGGCAATTTCATAGTTAAGTTCATTTCACGAACCCTGAACCAAGAAGTATTTACCATAAAACCTTCTGCCGAACTGTAAATGCCTGAATTACCCCAATATTGATCTGCACGAATAGGAATATTTACCGGATTGCCGCTTGCATCTACTCCAGGGAAAGAATAATTCTTAAGCGGAGTTACATTATCAGCAGCAAAACGAGGTAAAGCAGCTGTTTCAATAGTCACACCATTTCTTCTTAAGTCAGCTAAATTTCTACTGTACATATCGCCACCGTTACGAATATCTAAAAGAACATCTAAGGTAAAGTGCTTGTAAGTAAATGTGTTGGTTAAACCAATGGTATACTTAGGAACAGAAGCGCCAACCTTAAACACCCCAGAAGTAGGTAAAGGTAAACCTGCATTGGCGCCCGTAGTTTGGATGATCATGTTTCCTTTGTTATCTCTTTGGTATTTATTACCATAGATCGCACCATATTCTTCGCCTTCTACTAAACGAATGTTAGGAGTGGTAAAACCTGCCAGGGTAATTACAGAAACACCCGGAGCTAATTTGGTAACGATGCTCTTAAACTGCGTGTAGTTGGCATTGATTGACCAAGTGAAGTCTTTAGTTTTAATTGGAACCAATCCTAAAGTCAACTCCGTTCCTTTTGTTTCAATTTCACCGGCATTTTGGAATAAAGAAGTAACGCCTGAAGCAGCAGAAACCGGCACACTGAATAAACCTTCCGTTAACTTACGTTCGTAATAGTTTGCTTGAATGGTTACTCTGTTATTGAACAAATTAATGTCCGTACCTATTTCCCACTCTGTTGTAAACTCAGGCTTTAATTTAATATTACCTGCAGAGTTACTGATGGTATAGCCGGCAAGACCATTAAATGGATAAGCAATATTAGGGCCAAAGCCATCAGAAGCACTACCTAAACCAGCATAGTTGCTGGTATTATATGCTGGTGCAGCTCTACCAACAATACCATAGTTGGCACGTACTTTCCAAAGATTTAATACACTGTTTTTTAAATCAGGTATAGCATCAGTAATCACAGCACTTAATGAAGTGGCTGGATAGAAGATGGATCTGTTACCTGCAGCTAATGTTGAAGCGAAGTCGTTTCTTGCTTTAACATTTAATGATAACCATCTGTTGTAATCCACTACTAAATCACCAAACACCCCAATGGTTCTTGTTTGGCTTGTACCAACAGAAGGAGTATTTAATACAGTAGCGTTACTGATTTGATCGAAGCCTCTTATAGATAATCCTATACTTCTAGCTGATAAACTGTTGCTGTAGTTGTCAAAAATTTCATTACCTACAGTACCTGAAACATTGAATTTACCAAATTGCTTTTGTGCATTTAAAGTTAAATAAGAATTCAGGTTACGTACATTGCTTTTTCCATCAATGATACCTCCAGTTCCATTAGCAGAAGTGTTACCACCCCCACGAGAACCGATTTCATCATACCCATGGTAACTAAAAGTTTGAATATCACCACCCACTTTTAGGTCTGCGTTTAACCAGCTGTTAAACTTGTAATTTAAACCCAAATTCCCGAACATACGACTCACATCATCTTTGTAACGAACATTTTCGATACTCCAATAAGGATTGTCTTCACCACCATAGAACCACTGACTGCCATTAGCGTCATAGTAAGGCAATTTGGTTAAGTCATAACTTCTTGGTATAAATAATGCTCTGAAAACAGGATTAGCCAATTGGTTACCTTGCTGCGTTCTAACTGAAGCATTGTTACTTACACTTAAGTAAGAAGTTACTGTTAGTTTTTTAGTTACATCTGAGCTTAAATTCAACGTAAGCACATTTTTGCTCATCTCATTGGCATTCAACACATAAGTTTCTTTGGTATTATTGTAAGAAACACGGTAAGTAGTTTTATCGGTTCCGCCACTGAAACTAATTGTGTTCTGACGATTGTAGCCAGTTTTAAATAAATCAGCTAAATTATTAGGGTATGCAGTTAAACTTTCTTGCTTACCAAAATAATTGGTAACAGTTTGACCTAAAATCTTAGGACCCCAAGAACTAGGAGATATATTATTATATACACCAACCGCAGAGTTTGCTGCGATGCTTGAAGCATTAGCACCACCCTGTCCATATTCATTTTGAAATTCTGGCAACTTATTTACATTCACAAACTGATAGGAGGAATTAAAATCAATTGCATTTTTAGCTTTTTTCTTCCCTTTTTTGGTGGTAATTAATATTACACCGGCAGCACCACGTGAACCATATAAAGAAGTAGCTGCAGCACCTTTTAACACAGTAAGTTCCTGTATATCATCAGGATTAATATCTACAGCACGGTTAGAGCTTGTAGTTCCATTCTGCAATGAAGTACCACCACCACCGTTATCAACCGGCACTCCATCTACAACAAACAATGGCGCACTAGAACCAGTCATAGAGGTGTACCCTCTAATTAAAATAGCAGAACCGGCAAATGAACCACCAGCACCTTGGGTACGTACACCAGCCACTTTTCCAACAAATGCATTGGTAATATTCGTGTTTCTAACTGCAGTTAAATCCTCACCTGAAATCACTGGTGTTGAATAACCTAGGGTCTTTTTATCTCTTTTGATACCAAATGAGGTAACCACCACTTCGCTTAAATTATCATCTTTTGATACTAGCGAAACAGAAACATTACCGTTTCCAATATTTGCTTCTTTTGAATCGTAGTTCAATGAAGAAAATACTAATGTTTTTCCTGTTGATGGTACGGTAATTTTGTAATTACCATTCGCATCGGTAACTACACCTACAGTTGTACCTTTTAATAACACGGAAACACCTGCAATTCCCGCTCCCTTACTATCTGTTATTTTCCCCGTCACCGTACGTGCATCCTGAGCCGAAAGCTGAGTGATCACACTAAACGCGAAAAAAAACAGAAAAATGAATTTTCTCATGTGTGTTTGATTTTAGTTTTACAAGCTTTAAAATTAACCAAAAAAATCAATCGAATTCAGAAACAACAGCAATTCAATTAAAATTATTAAAATATTTAACAATATATTTATTAAATTTATATATTGAGCTTACTTCCTACCTAACACACTGATTATCAATACCGGAAGTAATACCAAATTAGTTATTGTTCCCACCACCAAGGTTAATGAAGTTAGCCAACCCAAGGCGTTGGTACCGCCAAACTGACTAAAGCAGAATATAATAAAGCCGGCTACCAATACCAATGATGTATAAATTATACTGATTCCGGTATGCCGGATGGTTTCTACCAGTGTTTTTTGAACATTTCCCTGGTGCAAAGGCAGTTCTTGTTTGTAATTGATTAGAAATCGGATGGTTACGTCTATCACTATACCCAATGCTACACTAAATACCAACACGGTTGATGGTTTTAAGGCGATGCCTGTCCAGCCCATTACCCCTGCGGTGATGATTAATGGAACCAAATTGGGGATTAAAGAGCAAATCAATATCTTAAGAGAACGAAATAAGTACAACATGCACAGGGTGATTAATAAAAATGCCCAAAATATGCTTTCCTTCAATCCCTTAATGATAAAATCTGATCCCTCTAAAAAGCTCACACTACTTCCGGTAAAACTAACTTTATAGGTGGCGGTATCAAATATTTCGGCAGATTTTGTTTCAAATTGCTTTAATAATACCGGCAATTTGGCACTGCCCACATCTTTCATGTTTACACTAATACGTGCGATTTGCCTATTGCTGTCTATAAAATTGCTGAGCATTTTGGTTAATGCTGATTCGCCTTTTTGTGAGCTGTCTTTTTTATCTTTTAAATAGGGGCCAATAAAAGCTAAATCTGACTCATAAGGTACTGAATAGCTCAAACTATCGCCATCATAAAAAGCCTGTTTGGCAAATTTAAGTCCTTCAATAAAAGACAATGGTTTTGCAGTAGAAGAATCGGCCTCTAAATAAGCAGAGAATTCTTCTATTTTAGTGATTGGATTTAATGACCTGAACAATCCATTTTTCTTCTTGGTATCTACCACAATTTCTAAAGGCAATACTCCGCCAAAATTACCTTCAAACCATTTTAAGTCGGTATAAATTTTGTCTTCTTTGGGTAAATCATCAACGATAAAACCTTCGCTTTTAATTTTAAAAATACCCATAACGGCTATCAACAATAAAACAATGGTAACACCATACACCCAACGCGTATGATGAAAAGCCCAACGTTCTACCCGCACTAAAATTTTTGCCAATACTTTATTGTCTAAATAGTTGGTATGCTTTGGTTTAGGGGCAGGTAAGAAACTTAATACCGGTGGAATAAAAATTAATGATATAAAAAACAGTAGAAATATATTGATGCCGGCTACCGCGCCAAACTCTTTCAACAAATCGCTTTTGGTTAATGCAAACACAGCAAAACCAATGGCAGCAGCAATATTACAGAATAGTGTTACAATGCCCATTCGCCCTACCATGGTAACCAATGCTTCATTTTTATTATTGGTTTCTCTGTAAGCGGTATGGTATTTATTTAAAAAGTAAATGCAATTGGGTACACCTATTACCACTACCAATGGTGGGATTAATGCAGTTAATAAAGTAATCTTATAGCCAAATAAAACCAAGGTACCTACACTCCATACCACACCCATTCCTACTACTAATAAGCTCATTAACATCGAACTAAAAGAACGGAAAAACAATAACAATGTAATAGCAGATAATAACAGAGAGCCGATTAAAAACCAGTTCATTTCATTTTTAATCCTATCTCCCATTATCGTTCTGATATAGGGTAATCCACTGATGTGCAAAGATGATTTTGTTGCAGTTTCAAAAATTTTTATTTCGGCCAGTATATTGTCCATCATAATGGAACGATACTTATTATTGATCGTGTCTTTGTCTACATTAATGCCCATTATATAAGCACCGGCAGTAGGATTGTACAACAGTGCGCGATAAAAAGGAAGGTTTTCAAAAACTGATTTTGCGCTATCTAAAGTTAATTGTGATTGATAAGGAGCGGCGAATATTTTTTGGGGTGCCAGCTTCTTATTGAGTGTGTCATTAATCAGTGTAACTGTTTCCGGAATACTTAACACGCTGGTAACACCCGGCACATTCAAGATGCGCTTGTGTAAATCGGCCACCGCATTAAAATAATTGATCTCATAAAAATGGTTGGTTTCTATGCCTAATACCAGGGTATTTCCATCTGCACCAAACTGTTTCAAGAAATTCTGGTAATCAATATATTTTTGATTATCGGTGGGTAACGCTCTGGTAAAATCATAGCTCAACTGAACTTTACTTGCCTGCCATGTCATGAATCCGGTAGTAAGAAACAATACAACCAATAACGCCACTCTATACTGCAAAATAAATTTGCCTGCTTTATACCACATAAGGAGGATGAATTAAAATAAGCTGCAAAGAAACTAAAAATAAGGCAGTATTTTTCTTACAGCACTGTATAATAACCGATTATTTGAGAAATAATCCCCACGAATAACCCCATATAAATTTCTTTAACAGAATGATCGCTAACAATTAATCGGGCGGTACAAACTAACCCTGCTATTACTAAAGCAATGCTGATAGGTACGCCGTTGGCTACTTCATAATAAAAGGAAGTAAGTAACACAGCGGTAGCAAAACCGCCAACGCCCATGCTGTGCATACTTATTTTGAAGTAATTGTTTAAAATTAACCCTGCCACAGTAGCAATAAAAATGCCCATAAAAAAGAACTTCAGTACTTCGGGCTGATCAGTAAAATTTCGGCTGAGATAATACATCCACCAATAAAAAAACATGGTAATGATATAGGGTACGATTCGTTCTTTTTGCGTTCTTAAAAATATGCTTTCACTAAATTTTAACCTCCATAATAGAAATACAGCAAATGCAGGAAAGAATGCGGTTAGCCAAACCACTCCAAATAAACGCATTTTTAATTGCCATTCGGTAATGCCTGCAAAAGCATAAGGAAAATGCAACATCAAATACAGAAAAAAATAGGATGGCATGAAGATGGGATGAAACACATAGGACAATATTTTGCTAATCATTCTTAATAGAATATTGTATTCAGTTGTTTCTGGTGGAGTAGTCTGTGATTCATTTATCATGGAGTGCTGTACTATTACTTATTGAGCCAATTATAATTCTTTTCTTAGCCGTGCAACCGGTACGTTTAATTGTTCCCGGTATTTAGCTACAGTTCTTCGGGCAATATTGTAGCCCTTTTCTTGTAACATTTCAGTTAAAATCTCATCGCTGAGTGGTTTACGCTTATCTTCTGCTTCTATAATATTACTTAATATTTTCTTTACTTCACGGGTGCTTACTTCTTCGCCACTGTCGGTGCTTAATGACTCACTAAAGAAAAATTTAAGTCGATAGGTACCGAATTCTGTTTGTACAAATTTGCTATTGGCAACCCTGCTTACGGTAGAAATATCCAATCCGGTCATTTCTGCAATATCTTTTAAAATCATTGGGCGCATGGTGGTTTCGTCCCCTGTTAAAAAGAATTCTTGCTGATACTTCATGATAGAGCTCATGGTTCCAATGAGGGTATCCTGACGTTGTTTGATCATATCGATAAACCAACGAGCCGAGTCTATTTTTTGTTTGATGAATAATACGGCTTCTTTTTGACGCTTGTCTTTTTTGCTGCCTTTTTCGTAGTCTTTCAACATATCTCTGTACCCTTCACTAATGCGTAAATCTGGAGCGTTTTTAGCGTTCAGGGATAATTCGAGTATACCGCTGTTGTTAATGACAAAAAAATCGGGTATGATGTAACTTTCTGCTTTATTGATTTCACCAATATTGCCGCCTGGCTTTGGATTGAGTTTAATGATTTGATGAACTACGTCTTTGATTTGTTCATCAGTCAGGTTTAAACTGCGTTGTATTTTTTCGTAATGTTTTTTAGTAAATTCCTCAAAATATTTACTGAGAATTTGAATGGCCAGTTCTACCGACTGTCCTTCATCTGTTTTTCTTTTTAGTTGCAGCAATAAACATTCCTTTAAATCTCTTGCTGCGATGCCGGGCGGATCGAACTGTTGAATTTGTTGAATAATTTGTTCGATTTCTTTTTCCTCTACAATCAAACTCTGGCGGAAAGCCAGGTCATCGGCAATAGAGCTCAACGCTCTTCGTAAATAGCCATCATCATCTAAACTGCCCACTACTTGTTCTGCAATTTTAACATCTCGTTCATTTAATTCCAGCAGTCCCAGTTGATTTAAAATGAGTTCATGAAAACTGGTTTCTATTCTAATAGGGATTACTTTTTGGTCATCTAGTTCCGGATAATTATCGTCTTTGGTTTTATAATCTGCAATTTCTCCGTCGTCGTCCACAATGTATTCTGCCAGGTCTAAATCTTCGTATTCGTCTTCGCTGCCATCAAGTTCTGAGTCCTCCTCATTATCAACATCAAATTCATCTTTCATGTCTTCGTTAAAAGCATCGTCTTCCCCTTCTTCTCCTTGTTCTAATGCAGGATTTTCTTCTAATTCTTCTTTGATTCTTTCTTCCAAATTTGCCGTAGGCACTTGCAACAACTTCATTAACTGTATCTGCTGAGGAGACAGTTTTTGAAGCAGTTTTTGTTGAAGAGATTGACTGAGTGACATTTACCTATTTGATTTCGCGGTAAATTTACATAGATTTATATTGATGCGTTGAAGTTAAAAGATTTATTTAGATAGAATTTAATGAGAAAGTTGTTGGAAATGCTACATCTTACTTACTAAACACTCCGAAATTAAATTTAATGCCATACGTGCATCGTAATTTATACCTGTTTTTAGTAAGGGTTTCATGTCTGATAAAAACAGCGAAGAGGCCATTTTTTCAGATAAATTAATTTCGAACTCTTTTCTTGATATTCGATTTCCTTCAGCTGCTAAATATTTTGCCCATGTCGACACTATTAAATCAGCAGCACAATTAGTTTTATCTAATGCGTACCAAAGGTCAAATAAATCTCGCCCCTTTTTACGTTGGTAAAGAGCGCGAAGTTTGGTTGCTAATATTTCTTCTAATTCAAAAGTGGTGATTAAAGATTTACTAGCATGCCAAGAAGAGTTTACTTCAAATGGTATTTTTTTGTATCCTAATACAGAAAATTGTTCTCTGGTATTAACTTCTACTTTTGTTTTTATTTTGGGTCCAAGATTACTATCTACTTGAAAAATAATTGTATTGTTATGTTCTTTCTGCCTTAACCTTGGCTGACCTAAAAAGGAAAGACAATTTCTTAATCTATTGATCATTTCGCCAAATGGCTCTTTGTCTATTTGAACTAAATCTATATCTTCTGAATATCTTGCAGGTGGATTTATAAATAACTTATGCAATGCGGTTCCGCCTCTAAATGCCAATTTGTTTTTCAATACGTCATCACTAAAAATTGAGTTCAACGCTCTGCAAATAATTAAATCTTGTTCAATTTGAAAATCTTCTTGCCAAGGGGCGTAAAGACGCCATTCATTAATATATGCTTGGGGTATCATTCGTCAATCTCAATTTGTTCATTAACTATAATTTTCCAATCATTACCTGTTACTTTTGAGGAGTTATTTTTATTGGATGCTTCCAGCTTAGCGGGATAAATTTTTTTATTACTCAAGAATTTTTTTAATTCCTGCGCATGTACTTCCTTACCAAGGAATTCAAAAATATATCCTAACCGTTGCACTGCCATTAAATTGTTATAGTTCTCCGCAACTAACGCTAAATCTTTTATTTGAATCTCCTCTGCAAGTTCATTGATTACAGTTGCTACTTGGCTTATGCCACCTGCATGTTTGCTGAAATTACATAGATCCATCGCAGTTAAAGCGGGTGAAGAAACATTAACAAATCCGGCATTAGTCTCTTTTTTTAAAATAAAAGCCTGATCCCATTGTTTTTTATACACAAAATGAATAGATGCAAACTTTTTATTGATGATTGGCAAATAAGGTACCTGAATAATCACAGTATAGGATTGAGGTTGATGATGGGCTGCACCATACCATACGGCTGCATTCAATAATCCGATGTAATAATTTCTATTTAAATAATTCATCATCCCATCAATATAATGGGTAACCGGAGGGGCTCCATTTATTCTGTATTCCGGAGGAACTATCACATAAAATCCATTCCTAATTAATACTACTTTTCCTTTTTTTTGTAATACAGCCACCTGTTGTCTGAAAGAAGAATGAGCAATTCCGTAATCATTTTTAATTTGGTCAAACGTAAAATAATATCTGCCACTTGCTTGGATTTTATCTAAGCAATCAACTAATCGCATTTGTTTTACCCTTGATACCATTAAGTAAAAATACAAGAAATATTATAAAAAATATACTATATCTTGTATTTTTACTTAAATATAATTATTTTTATATGTTGAGTTGACTACTTCCCCAACACTTTCTTTATACAAGCCACCATTTTCTCGCCTTTGTCTTTGATTTGCTCCTCTGTCCACACTAAGCTGATAGCGGTAGAAATGCAACGACTGATGATGGCATCACTAGCCGGAAACTGCGTGGTTTGAAGTTTCAATAAAGCTGCTTCCTGCTCGGCCGAAATACGGCTTAATGTGGTTGCTTTTTTAAGATGATCCCATTTGCTGATGTAGTGCCAGTTATTGGCAAACCAGTAAAAGTTACCTGCTAAAATACCTGCTTCTTTCATAGCTGCCACTACTGCCTGCGTAGCTTCTGCCGAAGGCAAAAACCAACTCAAGAAACTACAACTATCTACTCCCCCTTCCGGAACAACGCGGAAAGTTATCTCCGGTATTTGTTCTAAATAACTGCGTAAACTGTGGTTGTTTTTTTTCTGTATTGCTAAAAAAGTATCTAGTTTTCTTATCTGAGCTAACCCAACTGCAGCATGTAGTTCGCTGATTCGGTAGTTGTAGCCAATAAATGGATGCAAATCAGCGCCTCTGTCTACCCCCAAATGGTCATGTCCATGATCGGTATACCCGTCAGAATTGGTATACACTTCTTTATCATTGGTCATCACCACCCCGCCTTCGGCACATGTAATCATCTTCACAAAATCAAATGAAAATGTACCGGCATGGCCAATTGTACCCAATGCTTTCCCTTTATAAGTGCCGCCAATACTTTGACAAGCATCTTCTAACAATATCAAATGATGCTCCTTACAAATTGCAGCTAACGCATCTAAGTCGGCCATGCTGCCGCACATGTGCACCGGCATTACACATTTAGTTTTAGGTGTAATGGCTTTACGAACTGCATCAGGTGCAAGGGTAAGTGTTTCATCTACCTCCACTAAAACAGGAATTGCACCCACACTTAATACCGCCTCAAAACTGGCCACAAACGTAAAAGAAGGCATAATAATCTCATCTCCAACACCTATACCCAATGCAACCATTGCAGTAGTTAATGCTGCAGTTCCACTAGAAGTAAGTTGCGCATATTGGCAACCAAAAGTTTGCGTGATAGCAGTTTCCAACTCTTTAGCCTTCCAAATTCCCTTACGTGGACCGTCAAATCCATATCGCATCAGAATTCCGGTTTCTAATACATCATTCACTTCTTTTCTTTCTTCTGCTCCAAAAAATTCAAAACCTGGCATATTATTAAATTAAAAATTCAAAAATAAAAATTCAAAACGGGGCAAAGATATAAACAAATAAATGCTTTTTGCTGCTTCCCTTTTACCTTTGTGGGATGAATCCCATTTTATTTTACTGTTACGACGCATACTGTGGCTGGTGTTATGGATTTAGCCCGGTGATGAAGCAGATTGCTGCCGAAAATAATGGATTGCAAATAGAGGTTTTATCGGGCGGAATGATATTGCCGGAAACACCGGTGCATATCAGTGCAACCGCCGGCTATATTCAAAAAGCCTATAAAACAGTGGAAGAGTATAGTGGTGTTAAGTTTGGAGCTGATTATTTATGGCACATCAACAACCCCGACCTGAGCGATTGGTACCCTAATTCCGAAAAACCGGCTATTGCAATGTGCATTTTTAAAGAAATCTATCCCGACAGGCAAGTAGATTTTGCCGCAGACTTGCAGGAAGCTTTGCATAATGAAGGCAGGGATTTAACGGATGAGGAGGCCTACCGACACTTATTAGAAAAATACAGTATTCAACCTGAATTGTTTTACGAAAAACTGAAAAGTGATGCCTACAAAGAACAGGCATATTATGAATTTGCCCTGGTAAAACAGTTACAGGTTACCGGGTATCCCTGTGTTTTGCTACAGATGAATGAAACTAAATTTCACTTATTAGCCCGCGGATACACTACTTACAAGGATTTGAGCGAAAGATTACGAACTGTTTTAGCTTCATTATAAACATTGAGTGTTTAAAAGCACAATTTCCTTTACTTTGCAGCACAATTGAAATTTATATGGAATATAATAAGTTGATTTCCGTTTCTGGAATGAGCGGTTTGTTTGAATTAGTGAGCAGCAAAAATGATGGCGCTATCCTAAGATCATTGGAAGACAAAACAACCAAATTTGTAAGCAGTCGCGTACATAATTTCTCTCATCTTGAAAGTATTGAAGTATACACCATTCGTGAAAACGTGAATTTGGTGGATATTTTCAAAGCGATGGAAGCCAGCAAAGAAAAACAACCCTCTGAAAAGGATCCTAAAGCGGTAAAAGCTTATTTTCAAAAAGTTTATCCAGATATGGATTTTGAGCGCGTGTATGCCAGTGATATGAAGAAGATGGTAAAATGGTTTGCGGTCCTTCAATCCAACAACATCGAAGCAAAGCTTAGTGAAGGTGATAGCGAAGAATAAGTTTTGAATCCTTAACTTGTGCAATAATATAATTGCACCGATATGAAAAAGTGGATCATCGCTTTTCTGTTTATTATTTCAGGCTCTCCATTAATTAATGCGCAACAGTTTTTTGAGGAAACACCCCAAGCTAAAAAATGGGTTAAAAAACAGTTTCGTAAACTCAACAAAAACCAACGCATTGCCCAATTGATTATCATTAGGGCACATAGCAACTTAGGACCTGATCATGTTGCAGAAGTTACTAATACCATTAAAAACTATAATGTAGGCGGACTTTGCTTTTTTCAGGGCGGCCCTATTCGTCAGGCTTTACTTACCAACGAATACCAATCTATTGCTAAAACCCCATTAATGATCAGTATTGACGGTGAATGGGGTTTGGGCATGCGCTTAGACAGCGTGATTAATTTTCCTCGTCAGTTAATGATGGGTGCGGTAAATGACGCCTCCTTAATACATTCGTTTGGTAGAGCGGTAGGTAACCAATGTAAGCGCCTGGGTATTCAAGTGAACTATGCTCCGGATATAGACATCAATAACAACCCTATGAACCCGGTAATTAACGACCGCAGTTTTGGGGAAGATAAATACAAAGTAGCCCTGTATGGTAAAGCATTTATGCAGGGCATGCAGGAAGTGGGCGTAATGGCCACCGGAAAACACTTTCCGGGACATGGAGATGTATCGGTTGATAGTCACCACGATTTACCAGTGATTTTAAAATCACGAGCTCAGCTTGATTCCTTAGAATTATATCCTTTTAAAGAGTTGATTAATGCAGGTTTAGGCAGTATAATGAGTGCGCATTTATTTATTCCTGCTATCGACTCTACTAAAAATCTGGCTGCTACTTTGTCCAAAAACAGTATTACTGAACTTCTAAAAAACGAGTTGAACTTTAAAGGCCTCGCATTTACAGATGCACTAGAAATGAAAGGCATTACCAAGTTTTTTCCTGCAGGAGAAGCATCTGTGCAATCATTAATTGCAGGCAATGATATGCTTTGTTTACCAGGTGATGTACCCGGCACCATTCAGAAAGTTAGAGAAGCCATTAAAGCAGATAGATTAAGTTGGGAGCAAATAAATGCAAGCGTTAAAAAGATATTATTGGCTAAATATCATTTAGGGCTTAATAAAATTCAGCCAATTGATACCACTAATTTATTGAAAGATTTAAATGCAGAAACTGTTCAAATCAAAACCCTGCTGAGTAAAAATGCTATTACTTTATTAAGAAAAAGCAACCATACTATTTTCCCATTAAGTGCGGGCAAAAAAATTGCTTATGTATCCATTGGTGCATCTGGCACCAATACCATTGCCAACCAATTTAAACAAACCTATAATGCCACAGTTTATCAGTTTGCTGCTAAAGCCGCCATTGGTAAACAATTGATGGATGATAAGTCTGCAACAATTATTCCTGCCGACCAATCAGACAGTGCTTCTGCAGCTGCATTAATTAAAACCATTCAAAGTAATCAGTTCGATGCTGTTGTTATTGGATTACACAATTACAGCAGACGCCCGGCAAATAATTTTGGCATAAGCAATCCAATTATTTATTTGCTCAACGGCTTGCAAGATGCTAAGGCTATTACTTTGTTTTTTGGTAATCCCTATGCCATAAAGAATTGTAGTAATGCGCCTAATTTATTGGCTTGCTATGAAGATGATGATATTACACAGTCGGCAGTATTTGATATATTGGCAGGTACTAATCAAGCTAAGGGTACATTACCAGTTACCGTTTCTCCCGAACTGAAGTTTGGCAGCACTACGCAATACAACAACTATTTTCCGGACGTAACGCCTGAATCAGCAGGAATAGACGGCAGCAAGCTTTATAAAATCGATTCAATTGCAACAGATGCCGTTGCTAAAGGCGCATTCCCGGGATGTGTGGTTTTAGTGGCAAGAAAGGGTAAAATAGCTTACCATAAAGCATTTGGCTATACTGATTTTGATAAAAAAGAGCCAGTTAAAACCGATATGCAGTACGATTTAGCATCGGTAACAAAAATTTCAGCCACTACGGTTTCAATTATGAAACTGTATGAAGAAGGCAAACTAGACCTGGACAAAACTTTGGGTGATTATTTACCATGGACAAAAGGAACGAATAAAGCAGGTATACCTGTAAAGGAGATTTTATTACATCAGGCCGGTTTAATTCCATTTATTACTTTTTATAAAGAAATTATAGATACAGTTACAGGAAATCCTTTACCGGCTTATTTTTCAAAGACTCCTGTAACCGGATTTACAACAAGAGTAGCGGAGCATTTATACTTACGCAATGATTGGCAAGATTCACTTTACGCTCGAATTGTTAGAAGCAAAGTGACCGGAGTGGGCAAATATGTTTACAGCGACAATGACTTTATTTTTCTGGGGAAAATAGTAGAAACCATCAGCGGTTTAACATTGGATGCATATACCCAAAAAACATTTTATGAGCCTTTACATATGATTTCTACGGGCTTTAAACCCAGAGATCGTTTCCCTGTAAGCGCTATTGCACCTTCAGAAGTAGAAAAGCATTTTAGGCAACAATTTATCAGAGGTGATGTGCATGATGAAGGCGCGTCATTGTTTGGCGGAGTGGCGGGTCACGCCGGATTATTTAGCAATGCCTACGACTTGGCACAACTCTATCAATTGTTGTTAAATGGGGGTAAGTTGAACGGTGTAACCTTATTTAAAAAAGAAACAATAGATCTTTTTACTGCATACAGCAGCGACATCAGCAGAAGAGGCTTAGGATTTGATAAGCCAGAAAAAGATAATGCCACCAGAAAAGAACCTTATCCGTCTAAATCAGTATCCCCGGCTACCTATGGGCATACCGGTTTTACTGGTACATGCGTATGGGTGGATCCTGAGAAGGAGCTGATCTATATCTTTTTATCGAACAGAGTTACCCCTACCAGAAATAACAACAAGTTGGGTCAAATGAATATTCGTCCGGCAATACAGGAAGCTATTTATCAGGCATTGGAATAAGAGGGGAATGTTATTGTTAATGGGTCACAACGACGTGTCACAATAATTTCACCCCTTCGGGGTTTTGATTCGTTGGTTTAATGTTTATTTTATTGATCATTTCATAATAATTTCGGCTATAATAATATCACCCCTTCGGGGTTTTGTTTCGTTGATTTATTGTTGTTTTGTTTATCGATTACATTTTCGGCTATAATAATATCACCCCATTCGGGGTTTTATTTCATTGATTTT
>JBIIAP010000131.1:0-7660 GCA_044239855.1 Sediminibacterium sp.
ATTGGCCGGCAGTATTTTGTCCCCAAGCCCATAAACTTCCATCTCTTTTTAATGCAAGTGTATGATAACCGCCTGCGGCAACATCCATCCAATTATATTCATTACCAATTTGAACAGGATTATTTTTGTTAATCGTTGTACTATCACCTAATTGCCCATTATTATTGCTACCCCAAGTCCATAAACTGCCGTTGTGATGTAATGCCACAACATGCCCACCATAAGTAGCTAATTTTTTAAATTTAGTGGTATCAACAAAATACAATTGATTGTTGAGTATGGTTACATATATACTATCTGTTGCAATGCAGCTATTTTCGTTATAAGCACTAACAAAATATTTCCCCGATTTTTGCACTACTGTTTCAGGTGTAGTAGATCCGTGCCACCATTGGTAGTTGGCAAAACCTGCTGCAGCTGTTAAAATAGCAGAATCTTTGTCAACCACTAGTAAACTATCTGCTAGTAAATTAGTGTTTTGTTGAGTTACATGTACGGTTATGCTTTTAGTACTGGTATTGTTGCCTTCAGTGTACCAGGCAGTATAGGTAGTTGTTTGAGTAGGGTTAACCGTAATCATTGAAACGGTATCCTGGGTAGACCATCTGACTTTCGCATCAATATTTGAAGAAGCAATTAAAGTAATAGATGTACCAGCACAAATAGTAGTATCCGTTGCGTTTGCATTTAAATTAAAGCCAATGTATTTTGCTGCAGTGGTATTGTTATTACCCAATTGACCATATACATTGCTTCCCCAAGCCCATAAGCTCCCATCATTTTTTACCGCAGCCGTAAAATTCATGCCACTTGATATGGTGTTCCAATCATTACCGGCACCTATTCTTGTTGGACTTAATTGTTTATCTATGTTGCTCCCACTACCCAATCGTCCTTCAGCATTAGTACCCCAAGCCCATAGACTCCCATCTTTTTTGAGTGCTACTGTATAATCGGCACCGGCTTCTATTTTAGCCCAATTGGTATCAGTTCCAATTTGTACAGGGGCATTTCTGTTGATGATTGTTCCATCACCAACAGAGCCATAATTATTAAAACCCCATCCCCATAATGTTCCATCTGCTTTTATTGCAATAGAATGTCCGGAACCTGATCCAGGCGCAATTGCTAACCAATTTGAATCTGCCCCAATCTGAATAGGTGATTTTTTATTAATAAATGTATTGTCGCCCAGTTGTCCGGCATTGTTGGTTCCCCATGCCCATAAAGTACCATTCTTTTTAATGGCCAAGGTATAGCCATAACCAGTTGCCGCTTTAGACCAGGTGCTATCTTTACCAATTTGTATCGGAGTTTTTCTATAGGTAGTTGTGCTGTCTCCCAACTGCCCAAAAATATTTTGTCCCCATGCCCATAAAGTACCATTCTTCTTGATAGCTACCGTATGCGTATATCCAGCATTTACTCGTATCCAGCTTGAATCAGAACCAATCTGAACCGGGTATGATTGGTGACTTGTAGCGCCATTGCCAAGTTGACCATCAGCATTAAATCCCCAAGCCCAAAGCGTTCCATTGTCTTTTAAGGCATAGCTGGTGTTATTTTTAGTGGAAACCAAAGCCCAATTGGTATCTATCCTGCTTTTAATAAAACCGCTTCTATCAATAAAAGTACTGTCGCCCAATTGTCCGGAAGTATTGCTACCAATGCCCCATAAAGTCCCATCTTTTTTAATTCCCGATAAATAACCTCCATACCCTGCACCAACATACATCCAATCATCCGATGTACCTATTCTTATTAAAGGATTCTTTTTATTAGCTACCGTTCCATTACCCAGCTGGTAGTAATCATTTTCACCCCACGACCAAACATTCCCATCTTTTTTAACTGCAATAGTATAGGTTAATCCTGCAATGATTGAAGACCAGTTTTTTTCAGTGCTTAATTTATTCGGTACAACAGTATACTCACTAAATCCCTCACCCAATTGTTTATCGGTATTACTTCCCCAACCCCAAACACTTCCATCTTTTTTTATTGCAACGGTAAAGTAGGTTCCTGCAGATACTGATACCCAATTGGTATCTACCCCAATTTTAACAGGAATGTTTTTACCTACATAACTGCTGTCGCCAAGCTGCGCATAGCTATTACTTCCCCAGCCCCATAAACTACCATCTGTTTGAATAGCATGCATAGAGCCATTACCCGCCGATAATTTAACCCAATTAAAACTGGTTCCAACTTTAGTAGGTACAGTTTTATTAACATTGGTACCATCACCTAACTGCCCCATTTTATTATCCCCCCATGTCCATAAAGAGCCATCATTTTTGATCGATGCTGAATGATAGCCACCTGAATAACCTGCCACTATGCTTTTCCAGTCATTTGCTGTGCCAATTTTAACAGGTATAATTTGATTCGTGGTGGTACCATCGCCCAACTGACCATAATTATTTTCACCCCATGCCCATAAACTATTATCCTTTTTAAGTCCCAATGAATGTGAGTACCCAGCTGATATATGCAACCAATTATTGTCTTTGCCTATTTGTACAGGTATGTTTTTATTGATTGTACTGGAATCCCCTAGTTGCCCTTTACTGTTATACCCCCAAGCCCAAAGTGTCCCATCTTTTTTAATCGCCAATGAATATGAGTTGCCGGCAGACACTTCAGCCCAGTCATTGCTGTTACTGATTTTAACAGGACTACTTTCATCCTTGGTACCGCCATTACCCAATGTACCCCAAAAGTTATTTCCCCATCCCCATAAACTGCCATCAGTTTTAATGGCAAGCACATGGATTCTACCAGCTGAAATTTGTTTGTACAAGGTACTGTCAAAACTATGAAAGCGGGTATTCACCATACTTACATAAATGCTATCTTCTGCAAAACAACCACTCTTACTATACACTCTTACCGAATATTTGCCCGATTGTTTAACAGTTGCAAGTTGTGTAGTACTTCCATGCCACCATTGGTAACTGTTAAAACCTGTTCCTGCATCTAATACAGCAGAATCGGCATCGTTAATTTTTAGTGAATCTCTGTTGTTATTAAAAACACCATTGGCTGCAGTAATATCTACCCGAACATTTTCATTACAAGGGGTGGTATATACTTTAAAATAACCGGATATAGCTCCCACATCATTGCTAGATGACTCACCACTTGCCCCAACAATAAACTTCTTTCCATCCCCCGAAACAGCTACCTCAATTCCGGCATTATCACTTGCTCTACTACCGGTAAACTGCTTGCCGGTTTTTGTCCATTGTGTTCCATTCCAGTTGTAAATACCTGCTCTGCCAATACCGGATTTGCTGCCAGAATAAAACTGACCATACGTCAAAACATTACCTGCCGATGAGAGAGAGATTGACGTAGTACTTTGTTCGGCAATCGTTGCCCCAAATTGTCTCCAAGTATTATTGGCCCATTCATAAGTAGCAATAGAAGTAACATTACTAACAGCAACATAATTACCATCAGCAGCTAAGCTAATATTCCCACCGGAAGCGTCGGAATAAACCTGTCCGCTTAATACCAATGAATCCCCTTTTTGTATCCAATCTGATCCATTCCATTTATACAACCTTACCAGTGCATTGTTACTAGCATCTTTACCACCGGCAGCAATCGTAGATCCATCATCAGAAATATCTATGTACTTACCCAATTTAGCATTATCTGCCAGCCCTACCAACGTTGTACCCATTGGAGCCCACTGTGATCCATTCCATTTAAACGCACGAACCTGGCCTCGCATAGATCCATTGCCATTAAACCAAGAAGCCCCCGCAATAATCGTTAACCCATCTGCTGAAATGGCCACATCATCTCCAAAGAAATTGTTAATAGCAGCGCCATAAATATTCTCCCCCATTTGTCTCCAAATTCCATCCTGCTTTTTATATACCTGTACCATACCTGCGTTACTTGCAAGCCTTCCATTTCTATAAGCTCCTACAATCAATGTATTCCCATCTGCAGAAAGATCTATGGCCGAACCAAACACATCACCCGTATTCATACCATAAATGGTTTGCCCCACTTTGGTGTAACTATAATTATTCCATTGAAATACTTCAACATATCCGGGCCCTTTATTGCTAAACTGAAAAGCACCGGCGGCAACAGTTGTACCATCAAATGAAATAGCTACAGATTTTCCATAATCATCTCCAGAGCTAATACCATTAATGGTTTTGCCTATTTGGTATTGGGCAAGTACATCAACTTGCGTAAATAACAACAATACAAGTAGGGCACTATAAAAATTAATGTTGGTTAAACAAAATCGTTCTGATTTCATTAGATGAGGGTTTATATTGGTAGTGAAGTTGTTGAGGGTAATGTTATTGTGAAGATAGAAGCAGCTACTTCTAACATGAAAGAAACATAAAATACTATGGATTAAAATTTACTTAAAGGTAATAAAAACGACCAACAATACAACGGTTGGGCTAACAAATTAATATTTATTTACTTCTATCTATTTTACCATTCATTTTTTCAATAGTTTTAGAGGGTGTTAATTAAAACCAACTAACCATGTTATTACTCGGCATCGACCTTGGCACTTCTTCCGTTAAAGTAACTGTTGTGGATAGTCAATCACAAAATATAATAGCTTCCGCACAATTTCCCGAAACAGAAATGAACATTCAATCTCCTCAAAATGGTTGGGCAGAACAATCGCCCGATACATGGTGGGAAAACGTGCAGGCAGCCATTTTAAAATGCCACCATACCGGTCTGTATAACCCATCTGATATCACTTCTATAGGAATAGCCTATCAAATGCATGGTCTGGTATTAGTAGATAAAAATCAACAAGTACTGTACAATTCAATTATCTGGTGCGATAGCAGAGCCGTTCAAATTGGGGAAAATGCATTTAATGCTATTGGTCACGAAAAATGCTTGAGTCATTTGCTGAATTCACCAGGCAACTTTACTGCCGCTAAACTAGCATGGATTAAAGAAAACGAACCGGCTGTGTATGATAAAATAGATAAAATTTTATTGCCCGGAGATTTCATCGCGATGAAATTAACCGGCCAAACTACCACTACCATTTCCGCATTATCCGAAGGCATATTTTGGGATTTTAAAACCAACTCCATTTCAGCGGATGTAATCAACTATTTTGGATTTGATCAAAAACAATTCCCCAACATTCAACCGCTGTTTTCTACGCATGGAAACATTGCCAAAGGAGTAGCAGAAAAATTATCACTTCAACAAAAAGTAACCATCACTTATAAGGCAGGAGACCAACCCAACAATGCCTTGTCGCTAAATGTATTTGAACCGGGCGAAGTGGCTGCTACTGCTGGCACTTCAGGAGTTATATACGGCGTTTCTGATCAGCTAAAATACGATCCCCAATCAAGGGTAAACAGTTTTGCGCACGTAAACTATACCGCTGATGTGTTGCGAATTGGTGTATTGCTCTGTATCAATGGTGCAGGTATTTTTAATAGATGGACAAAAGATTTATTGGGCAACGCCCACAGCTATAACGAATTGAATGCCGCAGCAGAAAAAACAGCTCCCGGTGCAGCCGGTCTCTTTGCCTTGCCATTCGGAAACGGTGCAGAAAGAATGTTGGGCAATAAAATGGTGAACAGTCATTTTGCTAACATCAATTTCAATCAACATAGTCCGGCGCATATGTACAGAGCCGTGCAAGAAGGGGTGGCTTTTGCCATGCGCTATGGCTTAGATATTATGCGGGAAAATGGTCTTCAACCAACAGTAGTAAGAGCCGGCAAAGCAAATTTGTTTTTAAGTAAAGTATTTTCACAGGCATTCGCTAGTGTTAATAATATTTCAATCGAGTATTATGATGGAGATGGCAGCTACGGAGCAGCCATTGGGGCCGGAATTGGCGCTGGCGTATTTGCAAATACATCTACCGCATTTGCAAACAGAAGGAGCACCGAAATTGTCGAGCCAAAATATATAAGCGAATACAATAATTTATATCCTCAATGGAAAGAACAATTAGAAAAACATTTGTAAAAATATACTTACATTCAACTATAATTTAAAAATATGTCAGTTATAACAGGTAAAACCGAATTCTTTAAAGGTATCGGTCAAATTAAATTTGAAGGATTACAGTCTGATAATCCATTGGCGTATAGATGGTACGATGAAAATAAAGTAGTAGCAGGCAAAACCATGAAAGAACACCTTAGGTTTGCATGCGCATACTGGCATAGCTTCTGCGGAAGCGGTGCTGATCCATTTGGCGAGCCTACACATTTATTTCCCTGGAACGAAAAAAACGATCCGATAGAAAGAGCTAAAGATAAAGCAGATGCCGCTTTTGAATTTATCACCAAATTAGGATTGCCTTATTATTGTTTTCATGATGTAGATGCCGTTGATTTTACCAATGACGTTGTAGAAAACGAAAAACGTTTGGCAGCCATCACCGAATATTTATTGCAAAAGCAAAAAGACAGCGGAGTAAAATTATTGTGGGGAACAGCTAACTTGTTTTCTAACAGACGCTACATGAATGGCGCAGCCACTAATCCGGATTTTAGTGTGTTGGCACATGCAGGCGCACAGGTTAAAGCAGCTTTAGATGCAACCATTGCTTTGGGTGGCGAAAATTATGTGTTCTGGGGCGGTAGAGAAGGGTATATGAGTTTGCTTAATACCAACATGAAAAGAGAAAAAGATCATCTGGCTAAATTTTTACACACCGCAAAAGACTACGCACGTAAAAATGGCTTCAAAGGTAAATTTTTCATCGAACCAAAACCATGTGAACCTTCTAAACATCAATACGATTACGATTGTGAAACTGTAATAGGATTCCTTCGTCAGTATGATTTGTTGAACGACTTCAGTTTGAATATTGAAGTAAACCACGCAACATTAGCCGGACATACCTTTACACATGAATTACAAGTGGCGGCTGATGCTGGTTTGTTAGGTAGTATGGACGCCAATAGAGGCGATTATCAAAATGGTTGGGATACCGACCAATTCCCCAACAACATCAATGAATTAACCGAAGCTTTGTTGATTATTGTAGAAGCCGGTGGATTTAAAGGTGGCGGCATCAACTTCGATGCGAAAATAAGAAGAAACTCCACCGATCCGCAAGACTTATTTGATGCACATATTGGTGCTATGGATGTTTTTGCACGAGCATTGGTTACTGCCGATAAAATAATCACTGAATCAGATTATCAAAAAATCCGCTCCAATAGATATGCTTCTTATGATGCAGGCAAAGGTAAAGACTTTGAAAACGGACAATTAACATTAGAAGATTTAAGAAATATTGCAATTGCAGGAGGAGAACCGGCTACTATTAGTGGTAAGCAGGAGTTTATTGAAAACCTAATCAACCGCTATATTTAATTTTCTTTTCGATAAATAAAAAGAGCATTCTTTTATATAAAACAAATCCCTCCATGTTTACATGGAGGGATTTGTTTTTAGGAATATGCAACCTCTATTCTTTTGTATGATTAAATTATTCTACTCCTAATTCATCCACAAAAATCCAGGCTTTACCGCCATTGCCGGCATGCCATGCTGGACAAACACCCACATTTTTAGCTTTGATTTTTACATAACGGGCAGTTGCAGTTTTTTGTAGTATTAATTTTTTACTTTCTGTTTGTGTATTAAGCTCATTTGGCAATGGTTCACT
>JBIIAP010000013.1:0-23737 GCA_044239855.1 Sediminibacterium sp.
GTAAATACTTTGGCTTTGAGTTGGGTTACGATAAAGCGCCTACGGTGGGTACTGCAACATGGAATAGTGCAACCAATTACAACGGTAATATATCGGGTATGATCTGGAAGAGTGTGCACGATGGGCAAATACGCAAGTACGATTTTAGTTATGATGCCGTTAACCGCTTAACCGCTGCTAATTTTACCCAGTATTACAACGGTAGTTTTAACAGTAATTCAGGTATAAATTATACCGCCAATAATTTAAGTTACGATGCCAATGGTAATATATTAAGCATGAACCAGTATGGGTTAAAAACACCGGTTGCAACCAGCTCATCACTAATAGACCAACTAAGCTACACTTACCTGCCGGGCAGTAATAAACTGCAAAGAGTAACAGATGCGGCAAATGATAGCAGCAGTGTATTGGGAGATTTTAAATATTTGCAGAAAAATAAAACCGATACCGATTATGTGTATGATTTAAATGGCAATGTAATAGCAGATAAAAATAAAAACATCAGCAACATTGCATATAATATTTTAAATTTACCCCAAATAATAACAGTGGCAGGTAAAGGAACCATAACCTATACATACGATGCAGCAGGCAATAAACTGCGCAAACAAACGGTGGAGGGTAGTAAAACCACCACTACTTTGTATGGAGGTAACATCGTGTACGAGAACGATACTTTACAATTTATATCGCATGAGGAGGGACGGCTGCGTATTAACAACAACAACTATGTATTTGATTATTACCTGAAAGATCATTTAGGTAATGTTAGAATGACTATTACTGATGATAATACGGCATCATCGCCTGTTATAGATGCAACGAGTTATTATCCGTTCGGGTTGGTGATGAGTGGGGTGAGTATTAGAGGGTTGGGGAAGTTGGAAAATAAGTATAAGTTTATCGGTAGAGAGTGGCAAGACGAGCTGGGACTTAACATGTACGACTTAAGAGCTAGACAATATGACCCAGCAATAGCAAGATTCGTGGCAGTTGACCCCTTAACAGATGAAGATGAACAATTAGATAAATCAAACTATGCTTATGCTTGGAATGACCCAATAAAATATAATGACCCAGACGGTGAATGTCCTTGGTGTGTAGGAGCAATTTTAGGGGCTGCTGTAGAAATTGGTAGCCAAGCAGCAGCAAATTATGTTAATGGAAAAGACGTTACAGATATAAGTTGGGGACAAGTTGGAGTTGCTGCTGTAGAAGGAGCATTAACTTCTGGAGCTAGTGTTGGTAGAACTTTAGCAGTAAAAGCAGGTGCGGCATTAGCATCAAGTGCAATTGATTACGCAAATGATGGAAATAAAATAAGTAGTGTTAAAGACGGTCTTAATATTGTGAAAAACGCAGCTATAAATGTTGCGGTAGATAAAGTTGCAGGCGGAGTATCTAAATTTGCTTTAGGTAAAATTGGAGAAAAGGCACTTACGAAAGCAGGAGACAAAGCAATATTAAGCAATAATACTGCTAACAAGATTGTAAAAGCTGTTACTGGAACATCGAATAGGACAGCCAATGCAATTGCAAAGAAAGTAGATGTTGTAGGTGGGTCAAAAGTAGTTTCTAAAGCAATAAAAGAAGCTGTTAGTACCGCAGGAACAGCGGCAGCTAAAGCAGCAGCCAACAAAAAAGTTGAAGATGTCAAAAAAAGTACAAGTTTCTAATATGGAAAAATTCAGAAAAGCAATAGGTGTTTTATTCATCATATTTATTATACTTTTTTTTCTTAAAACAAGTATTGGGAGCTATTTGTTAGAAATAAAGGGAAGTTGTATGAAATCTGTTTTAACAAATGAAACTACAAAAGTTAAATACCATCGACCAACTTTGGTTTATAATTTTTGGGTAAATGGAAAAGTCTACGATGGTAATTCAAATGTTGAAGATTTATCAAAAGCAGGAGATAGTATATGTGTGGTTTATTTAGACTGGATGCAAAGTATTAACAGGCCATTAAGTTTTTTTGATGCCCCTAATTGTAATTGTAAATAATAAAAATGAAACGAAATATAATCTTATCAGTATTGATGCTATTTTCAATAATAAGCTTTTCTCAAACCTTTGAAGGTGAGATAGTTTATTTAAATACTTATAAAAGTAAGAACACTCAATTTACAGATGAACGATGGGCTATGCTGTTAGGAAATGTTCAAAATTATTTGATAAAAGCAGGCGATTACAAAAGTATAACTAACGGTAAACTTATGCAGTGGCAACTTTACATAAATAAAGACAACAAACTATATAATAAAATGGCAAACTCTGAAACTGTTTTCTGGAATGATGGAAGCGTTCAAGGTGATGTAATTATAAAAGTTGAAGTCAATAAAAATGTTACAGAAGTACTAGGCGATAAGTGTGATGAGATAATATTGACCTGTAAGAGTGGTATTCAAAAATACTATTATAATTCAAAATTAGCTGTTGATACAAAATTATTTATCAATCATAAGTATGCGAACTGGTATGATTTTTTATCAAAATCAAATTCTTTACCTTTAAAAATGATACTTGAAAATCCACAGTTTACAACGATTAGTATTGCAACTGAGATTAAACCAATGAAACTTGAAATTAATACTTTTGAGTTACCAGCTGGAGTAAAGACAGAAAAAAGTAAATATTAAAATTTAGATTACTTACAGTTTAAATACAATGGAAAGGAATTACAGGGAAAAGAGTTTAGCGATGGTAGTGGTTTAGAATGGTTGGATTATGGGGCGAGAGGTTATGACCATCAAATAGGTAGAATGAACCAGATTGATCCAATGGCTGAATAATTCTTACCAGCATCACCTTATTCTTATACTGTTAATAACCCTATTCTTCTTAACGATCCTAATGGAAAAGATTGGTCTATAAATATAACTAAAGATAAGGATGGTAAATACAATATTCAAATTACTGTAAATGCTGCGATTGTCAATAACTCAGGAAAAAAAATTGACATGAACAATTACATTAAAACTCAATCTGAGATTTTAACCAAGTTATTTTCAATGGATAGGAAGGAGTTTTCTGTTTCTGCAAAATTAAATATGAGAGAAGTGAAAAGTAAAGATGATGCAAACGATAAGGAACATTTAGTTGTAATTGGTAAGGCAAGTGAGTTCGATAAAAATGAAGGAGGTAATAGTGCTTTGGGAGGGTTGCGAATTGACTTAAATGGTGACTTAATTAAAGAAGATGGGACAACCCCATATAATGCCGGACTATCCCACGAGATAGGTCACACGGGCGGCTTGAATCATCCTTTCGAGAAAGGAGATAATGTTGAACTTTTTAAAGGTAATTTCTTGGGGATTTTTCCAACTTATCATATTTTTCCTGTATACAATCAAAAGCTAGCATACCTCAAAACAAATTTTATGTCCTATCCTCAAAACTACATTAATTACAATATGTCTAGTAGGGGCAACAGAACTAAGTAATATATATTCAAATCCAGGAGGTGCGACAAGAGGACAAATAGCTGCAATTATGAGATACTATTCAGCAGGATTTTTAAATAATGATGATAAATGATAAATAACAAATACCGAATTGTATTTAAATTATTTTTATTCTGTTTTATTTTTTCATCGTGTACTTCTTTGAAAAAAATTAAAATATTAGGGTTTGTTTATCGAGGTGAAGAAGTTATTATCAAAGAAAATGGAGAAATAGTAATGAGTTTTATCCCTCAAGGGGTAGAAGATCAAAATAAAATTTGTTCTTTCAACGAGGAATTGGCTATTCCATTCAAGAAACAAGATTTAGTATTGAACGTAACAATTAACTCTGATAGGGGTAAGTTATTAGATACTATCATTAATGTTTTCAAAAGCAGTAAAGAACCTTTTGTCTCTATACAGTATCCGTCTATTAAAAATTCATTTAGAAGAACCTTATTTGTCGCTGATGCCAATGATAGTAGCTATATTAAATACTAAGGCATAGAAAATTAAAGTTTCAATAAAGTAAACAACAAAGAACCTTTTGGTTTTTTGTTGTTTACATCAAACAAGCACCAAAAACGTCAAATAGTTAACAAGAATTAGTTTATCCACAAGCATAAACCAGCGTAAGCTTTACAGGTTTTAAAATCCCTCACAAATGCTTTATAAAATCCAGTACTTTATTAAAAAGAAGTTTCTGTATCAATGCATCAATATGGTTTAAAGCGTATCAACCAAAGTGCCAAAATTGATCAGTTAAACCTATGCATATACTTTATTACGCCACACCCACTTTTTAAATAGTACACTTACTAATCACATTCCAGCTTCCATTTCCATTACCAGTTCAAATTGTGCCTCATATTCTTTATTCAATTCGGCTAGCTTTTGTTGTGCCACTTTATAAGCTTGCTCTATTTTGTTGAAATGTTCTTTGTTAGAATAAATGTCGGGATTACCTAATTCAGCCTCGCAACTTTTCTTTTCTTCTTGTGCCTTACCAATTGATTCTTCAATATTGGCTAATTTTCGTTGCTGCTTTTGTAATTCTTTTTGCGCTTCTTTGTTAATTGGTTTTCCAGGTACTATATTTTCTACAGCAGTTTTTACTGGAGCCGTAGGTGTTGCCGCTGCTTTCTTTTGATTACTTGATTTAGTATCTAAATTAGTTGGATTTGAGCCTGCTACATTGTCTAATTTCTTCTGCTTTTCCATTCGCTCATTCCATTCTACCCATTCTTGATAAGTCCCTTTGAATTCTTTTATCTGCTGATCAACAATCTCCCATATTTTGTTGGCTGTTTTAGAAATAAAGTAACGATCATGGCTAACTAATATATAGCTTCCTTCGTATTTGTTTAGTGCTTCAGCTAACAATTCTACCGAGTGCATATCTAAGTGGTTGGTAGGTTCATCCAGAATTAAAAAATTAGCTTTGCTTACAATGGTTTTGGCCAATGCTACACGTGCTTTTTCTCCACCACTCAACACTTTAATTTTTTTGTCAACATCGTCTCCTCCAAAAAGAAAAGCACCCAATAAACCCCTTAATTCAGGATCGGTTTTTTTACTTCCGCAATGCTGCAATTCTTCTAAAATAGTATGACTCATACCTAATGCTTCCAGCTGGTGCTGTGCATAAAAGCTTTGTTCTACATTGTGTCCCCAAGCTCTGTCTCCGGAATATTGTTCGGTACCTGCAACTATACGCAATAAGGTGGATTTACCTTTACCATTAGCACCAATTAATGCAATTTTATCACCGCGCTCAATTTCGGCACCGGCATTAGTTACAATATGGTTCTGACCAAATTGTTTAGAGATATCTTTTAGGGTTACTAATACTTTTCCGGGTACTTTATCAAGTTGGAAATTAATACGTAAATCAGGGCGTTCTAGCTGAACATCTTCAATTTTATCGAGTTTGTCTAATCGCTTCTGCACACTTTGTGCTTGAGCCGCCTTACTGGCTTTGGCTTTAAAACGCTCAATAAACCTTTCTTGCTGACGAATGTAGTCTTGCTGATTTTCAAATGCTTTCTGTTGCATTTCAATACGAATCAATTTTTCTTGTTCGTAAAAATCAAAATCACCCGAGTAAATGTGTAATTGTTGCTGATATAATTCAACAATTTTATTGACCATTCTATTCAAGAAAAACTTATCATGACTTACAATAACAACACTTCCTTTATAATGAATGAGGTATTTCTCTAACCATTCAATAGAAGGTAGGTCTAAGTGGTTGGTAGGTTCATCCATCAACAATACATCAGGCTGTTGTAAGATCATTTTAGCCAATAATACCCGCATTCTCCAACCTCCACTAAATTCTTTATAGGGTCTAATCAAATCTTCATTGCTAAAACCTAATCCGTGTAATACTTCCTCTGCTTTATGATGTATATTGTAACCATCTAATACATCTAATTCATGCAGGCAGTCGGTATATTTAATTAATAAGGCTTCGTCTTCTGAGTTTTTTTCTAACTCAATACCTAAAGTTTCAATTTCTTTTTCAAGTTGACGAACCCTTTCAAAGGCACTTAAAGCAACTTCTGTGATTGATTCGTTCGTGTCGAAGCTTAGCAAGTCCTGGTGTAAATACCCAATAGTTGTATCTCTACCTTTTTCAACAGTACCTTTAGAGGGTTGATATTCACCTACTAATACTTTCAATAAAGTAGATTTTCCTGTACCATTATAACCCACTAGGCCAATCCGGTCGCCGGGTTGAATATGCCAGGTGGCATCATCTACAATTACGCGCGCACCAAATTCAAAAGTAACATTCTGGAATCCAATCAACATGAGTTTAAGGTATTTTAAGGCGCAAAGGTAATTCTAAACAGCTCTCAAAGTAAATTGCTTTACTTTTGTGGAATAAAATATTTCATACATATTTAAAATAAAAATATCATGAAGCAATATAGTATAATTCTCATAGCACTGATGGCCATTTCATGTGGTGCTGAAGAGCAAAAAGCCTTACAGGACACTTCTTCTTTAGATACTGCTGTAAAAACAATTCACCCAGAGATATTTAACCGCACCTTTAAAACTGCATTAAATGCATATTATAATTTAAAAGATTATTTTATTGCAGAAAATGACACAGCGGTTGACGCATCTTCACAACGTTTAATTTTAGCGATTCATCAAATACAACTAGATTCTTTAGGTGGAGACAGTTCTGTCGTTATAACAGCCAAATCCTATGCAGAAGGCATAACAGCTGAACTAAAGGGTTTGATTGGAGAAAAAGGGCTTGATGCTAAAAGGAAGTCATTTCAAATGGTGAGTGAGCAACTCTATGATTTTATCCGAACAGTTCAGTATGATCAGGAAGTTGTATATCACGAATTTTGTCCAATGGCTTTTGATAATGAAGGTGCCACCTGGTTAAGCAATTCGAGCGTTATTCGTAACCCATATCTCCCCAAAAAAATGCTTTCTTGCGGTGAAGTTCGCGACTCCATTGACTTACGAGCCATTAAACAATAATATTAAAAGAATCCTTAATTGTGACTGTTGTGATTAGAAAAAAAAATCGAATGCTCCTTGTTTTGCTTTTGGTAATAGGGCAATTAAATGCGCAAGAAAAGTTTACACTTAGCGGCTATATTAAAGATAGCTTAAGTGGAGAGACATTGATAGGAGCTAACTTAACTATTAAATCTGCAGGTAAGTCTGTTTCCACCAATGGATACGGATTTTTTTCCATTACATTACCAAAAGGAACTTATCTGTTTAATGGTACATTTATTGGGTATCAATCAAAAGAAATGACGATTGATGTTAATCAAAATCAAACATTTAACCTGTTATTAAATCCCAATTCCTCGGTTATAAGCAGTGTGACAGTTACTTCACGGAAAAGAGATAATAATGTCAAAACAGCTCAAATGGGTAAGATGGAGCTCAATGTTAATACGGCTAAAGCACTGCCTGCATTTTTAGGCGAAGTGGACATACTAAAAACGCTGCAACTCATGCCCGGAATTAGAAATGCAGGAGAAGGCAATGCTGGTTTTTATGTAAGAGGAGGTGGCCCGGATCAGAATCTTATTTTATTAGATGATGCTGTTGTTTATAACACGGGGCATTTATTTGGTTTCTTTTCAGTATTTAATGCAGATGCCATAAAAAATGTTTCTTTAATTAAAGGAGGAATGCCTGCTCAATATGGAGGAAGATTATCTTCTGTAGTGGATGTTGCAATGAAAGAGGGAAACGTAAACAAACCACAAATTGATGCTGGAATAGGATTAATTGCATCGCGATTCTCCATCCAGGCGCCGCTATTTAAAAAGAAAGGTTCTTTCATCATATCTGCCAGAAGAACATATATAGATGCATTGGTGAAGCCATTAATTGATAAGACCAGCGATTTTTATGGTTCCGGATATTACTTCTATGATTTGAATGCCAAAATGAACTATCAATTCTCTGAAAAGGACCACTTGTATCTAAGTGGGTACTTTGGAAGAGATAAATTTACTTTTAATAATGCTGCCCGATCTTTTAAAACGCTTATCGATTGGGGTAACTCAACTGCAACGCTTCGTTGGAATCATGTATTCAATAAAAAGCTTTTTATGAATACAACAGCGGTGTATAATGATTATAATTTTGGATTAAATGGTACACAAAACAATTTTAAAATCAATTTAAGTTCCGGAATCAGAGATCTTACCCTTAAGTCAGATGTGGATTTTTATCAATCGCCGGAGCATAAATTAAAATTTGGTGCTCAATATACTTTTCACACATTCTTGCCTAATATTTTAACCGGTAACCAAGATAGTGTTGTATTTCAACCCGATAATGGGGCCAAAAAGTATGCGAATGAATATGCATTGTATTTGCAGGATGATTGGGAAATAAATTCAAAGTTTAAGCTGAATCTGGGACTTAGATACAGCTTGTTTCAGCAGGTTGGTAAATATACCTATTATAACAGAGATGCTAATGGCAATAAAACAGATAGTGTACAGTATGCAAGCGGTAGCTTAGTAAAAGGATATGGTGGTATAGAACCACGCGCCACCTTGCGTTATACAATAAATGAAACATCTTCATTCAAAGCGGCTATTACCCGTAATTTACAGTATATACATTTAGTTACCAATGCAGGATCTACTTTACCAACTGATTTGTGGGTTCCCAGTACGCTTAGAGTAAAACCACAAATTAGTTGGCAATATGCCGTTGGGTATTTTAAAAATTTCAAAGACGGAATGTTCGAAACATCCTTAGAGGCGTATTACAAAACAATGAACAATCAAATTGAATACAGAGAAGGGTATACCCCTTCTTTAAAAGATCCGGAAGAAGATTTTGTTTTTGGAAAAGGATGGAGTTATGGTACTGAGTTATTTATAAATAAAGTAAAAGGTCGTTTTACCGGTTGGATAGGATATACACTTAGCTGGACTTGGCGCCGGTTCAATGATTTGAATAGTGGGAATAAGTTTCCCAGTAAATATGATCGCAGACACGATATTTCTGTTGTGGGCAATTATGAAATCAATAAAAAATGGAGGGTATCAACTGTGTTCGTTTATGGCACCGGAAGTGCAATTTCAGTGCCGGAGCGTTTCTATTTTATTAATGGAGTGTTGTCTCAACAATTTAGTGGTATTAATTCATATAGAATGAACCCTTACCATCGTTTAGATTTGGCTGCAACATACACACCCATACCTAAAAAGGTAAGAAAATATACTACTAACTGGGTCTTCAGTATTTACAACGCTTACAGTAGACTTAACCCGTATTTTATATATTTTGATTCTGCAGGATCGGCAGCAGCAGGAAATTTAAACGTTTCGGCGAAACAAGTTTCCTTATTTCCGATCATCCCATCCATAACCTTTAATATTAAACGCTAGTGTTTGTATTGGATGATCACTTTTGCATTTCGTTCTTGATCTGAATCTAAAAATATTTCATAGCGTTTTTTACCTGCTGTAACAACCATTAGTGCCGTGTTAGGAGGTATTTCTCCTAAGTTTTCCGCAACAATTACCAATTCATGAAAGGGGTAGTTGGCACTATTATTTATATTAATGGTGATAGGGTTTACAGTCAATCTGCCTCTTTTTACAATCAATTCATTGTTATTGTAAACAGATATGGTATCATTATCAATGGTTCCATTATCGTATAGCTCAACTAATATGGATTCATCATCTGAAAATATGGTCTTTACCAGATTATTTTCTCTCTCCTTTAAGATATTAGGTATGGAAGTTACTTTCTTGTACGCTGGTTCTTCTTTAGTCTTTTCAGGAATTGGTATGGTTTGTTCTTCTTTATTTATTTTAGGTAGACTTGCAGTATTGTTGGTGGTTTCTTTTTTAGCCGGTGGAGCTGGCTTTTCAGCAAGTTTGCTGGACAGCTTTGATTGTGCCGAATTAACTGAAGGTGTATTATTTGAAGTAGCAGGAGTTGTATTTTTTACAATTGGCTGAGTTGATTTAGGCGTATCTATTCGGGGCTTTTTAAGAAACTCTTCCTTTTTAAAGTCAGAAGTAGGAACTCGCTCCAAATAAACTTTACCGCTTCCACAATCCCCTTTATCTTTTGTGTTGGTAGAAATAAAAGTACCCTGAAGCACTTCTAATGTCCCTATTTTACTATAATCCAGATAGCAGGTCATTAAACAAGGTTCAGTGATACCTTCCACTCTTAAATCAACCAATGCGGTCTCTTTAAGTAATAATGTTTTGGATTTTGCATTAAAAATACCTTGCGCAAGCGATTTGCCATAAAATACGGTGGTCTTATATGAAAAAGTTACGCCTTTAATGCTATTATTCTGAAATTGTTCAATTTGAACTTCATATTTATACATCTCCTCATGAATCCCTTCGCGATAAAGACCGTTAGATGAACTAAAATAACCTCTCCAAATTCCGCTTATATTTTGGGATTGAACTTGAAAAGATGCCAATAAAAACAAAATCAGGGTAAAATTCGGCCTCATATCACAAAACTAACAACAAGTCGGGTAAATATGAACATAAAAAACGTTAAAGGTTTTACGGTATTTGCTACCTTTGCAACCTTATTTAATTGAGATATAGATAGATTATGATTAATATTAGTTTTCCGGATGGAGCAGTAAGGCAATATGAGTCGGGTATTTCGGCTTTAGATGTTGCCAAATCTATTAGTGAAGGATTGGCAAGAAAAGTATTGGTAGCAACTGTAAATAACAAAGTGGTGGATACCGCTAAAGCCATTACGGAAGACGCTTCAATAAAATTTCATACCTGGGATGACGCAGAAGGTAAAAATACTTTTTGGCATTCTACCGCACATTTAATGGCGGAGGCAATAGAAGCCATTTTCCCCGGAGTGAAGTTTTGGGTGGGGCCTGCTTTAGATAAAGGATTTTACTATGATATGGATTTGGGAGATCGTAAGATTTCGGAGGATGATTTATTGGCTATTGAAAAGAAGATGAACGAGTTCTCTAAAAAGAACAATGTGTATGTTCGTATAGAGAAAAGTAAGCAAGATGCTATTGATTATTTTACGGAGAAAGGTGATGAGTACAAACTTGATTTGCTTAGCAATCTTACAGATGGCGAAATAACCTTTTATCAACAGGGTGAATTTACTGATTTATGCAGAGGCCCACATATTCCTCATACCGGATTTATAAAAGCAATAAAACTTACTAGTATTGCAGGCGCTTACTGGAAAGGAGATGAGAAAAACAAAATGTTAACTCGTTTATATGGGGTCAGCTTCCCATCACAAAAAGAGTTAGATGAATATATTCTAATGTTGGAGGAAGCAAAGAAGAGAGATCACCGCAAGCTTGGAAAAGAATTGAGCATTTTTACGATGGATGATGATGTGGGTCCTGGTTTGCCATTGTGGATGCCCAATGGTACAATTATTATTGAAGAATTAGAGCGATTAGCAAAGGAGACAGAAGAAGCTGCAGGTTACAAGCGAGTAGTTACGCCACATATTGCCAAAGAAAGTATGTATTTAACCAGCGGACATCTTCCGTACTATGCAGATAGTATGTTTCCTCCAATGGAGTTAGATGGCACCAAGTACTATTTAAAAGCCATGAATTGCCCGCATCACCACAAAATATTTGGCGCAGAACCTAAGAGCTACAAAGATTTACCATATCGAATAGCAGAATATGGTACCTGCTATCGTTATGAGCAAAGTGGTGAGCTATTTGGATTAATGCGTGTACGCTGCTTGCACATGAATGATGCGCATATCTATTGTAATAAAGAACAGTTTGCGCAAGAGTTCAGAGCAGTGAATGATATGTACCTCAAATATTTCAATATTTTTGGTATCGATAAATATGTGATGCGATTGAGTTTACATGATCCAAGCAAATTAGGGCAGAAGTATGTAAACGAGCCTGCACTTTGGAAAGAAACAGAAGATATGGTTCGTCAGGTATTGATAGAAACCAATACCCCATTCGTTGAAGTTCAGGATGAAGCTGCGTTTTACGGACCCAAAATAGATGTACAAATTTGGAGCACAATTGGCAGAGAATTTACGCTGGCAACCAATCAGGTTGATTTTAATTCTGGTCGTAAATTTAAATTAGAATATACCAATCAGCATAATGAAGCCGATATTCCACTCATCATACATCGCGCTCCATTAGGTACCCATGAACGTTTTATCGGCTTTTTGTTAGAACACTATGCAGGAAAGTTCCCAGTGTGGTTAGCTCCTTTGCAAGCCAAAATATTACCGATCAGTGATAAGTTTATGGACTACGCTCTAGAGGTGCAAAAACAATTAAAGCAAGCTGGCGTTAGGGTAGAAATTGACGACAGAAGCGAAAAAATAGGAAAAAAAATTCGGGATACAGAATTGATGAAAGTACCTTATATGCTAGTGTTGGGAGAGAAAGAAGTAACTGAAGGTAAGCTAGCCATCAGGCGTCAGGGTAAAGGAGATATGGGCACTTTAGTATTGAATGACTTTGTTCAATTAATAAAGGCAGAAATTGTAGAACGTAAATCACCGGAATAGTTCATTTATTGTATGTATATTTACTAAAATTTTTAAACCAAACAAGTTTTAATGGCATTACCACCAAGAGGCGGAGGAAGATTTAATCCAAGATTTAACAGGCAGCCCGAGCCTGAGCACAGAATTAATGAAAGAATCCGGGTACCACAAATTCGTTTAGTAGGCGACAATGTTGAAGTAGGTATTTATTCTACTCAGGATGCATTGAAAATAGCGCAAGAACAAGAGCTTGATTTGGTGGAGATTTCTCCAACAGCAGATCCTCCCGTTTGTAAAGTTATCGATTATAAGAAATTCTTATACGAAAAGAAGAAGAAAGAAAAGGAAATGAAAGCCAATTCTAAGCAAAGCGAAATCAAAGAAATTCGCTTTACGCCTAGTACCGATGATCATGACTTTAACTTTAAGGCAAAACATGCCGAAAACTTTTTAAAAGATGGCAATAAAGTAAAGGCCTATGTCCAATTTAAAGGACGTGCCATTATGTTCCAGGATCGTGGACAATTGCTTTTATTGAAGTTTGCTGAAAGGCTAGCAGAAGCAGGTACTTTAGAAAGTATGCCTAAGTTAGAGGGCAAGCGTATGTTTGCTATTTTTACACCTAAAACAGGTAAGTCTAAGCCTAAAAGCTAGGATAATTGATAATGGGTAATTGATAATTGATTAATAGTCAGTGGCTAATTTTCAATTATCAATTGTTTTTTTTATATTTTTTCCTTACTTTTGCACTCCAAAATTTTCCCGTAAGGCCAAACAAGTTCACACCCTGTGGTGTGACGCCAGCAGGGTATAATCTTAAGAAGATTATTTAAATGCCAAAAGTTAAAACAAACTCCAGCGCTAAAAAGCGTTTTAAAGTGACCGGTACCGGAGAAATCAGTTTCCAAAAAGCATTCAAGCGTCACATCCTAACCAAAAAATCTAAGAAGCGCAAGCGTGCACTAAGACAAAAAGGTATTGTTGGTTCAACTAACAAGGATTTCGTTCTACGCTTATTACGCCTTAAAGGTTAATTAGCCGCTTTTAAACAGATTATTCATCATCGTTAGCCCAGCTAACTTTAAAACATTTTAGTATGCCACGTTCAAAAAATGCAGTTGCATCAAGAGCAAGGAGAAAAAAAATCCTTAACCAAGCAAAAGGTTTCTATGGTAAACGTAAAAACGTTTATACCGTTGCCAAAAATATCGTTGAAAAAGGTCTCACTTACAGTTATGTAGGTCGTAAATTAAAGAAGCGTGAATACCGCCAGTTATGGATTGCGCGTATTAATGCCGCTGTAAGAGAAGAAGGGATGACTTACAGTCAGTTTATCAATAAATTAAGCGTAAAAGGTATTGATCTTAACCGTAAAGTATTGGCTGATTTGGCTATGAATGAACCAGCTAGCTTTAAAGCTTTAGTTGCTTCTGTTAAGTAATGCTATAATATTATTCCATAAAAAGCCGGTTGCATTTGCCTCCGGCTTTTTTTATGTCGAATAATCAATTACAAGGGCTATTTTTGCAATCTAAAAAGGAAAAAAGACGGAATGAATAATACCTACACCTCTCTGGTTAATCAAACTTTTCACTTTCCACAAGAAGGTTTTGAAGTTAGTGATGCGGGTTATCTCGAATTCAATGGTGTTGACATCAAAAAGTTGATCGACAAACATGGCACGCCTTTAAAATTAACGTATCTGCCCAAAATTGGTATGCAGATTCAAAAGGCTAAAAAAATGTTTGAAGCTGCTTTTAAAAAGCACAAATATGAAGGTCAGTATTTTTATTGCTATTGTACCAAAAGCTCCCATTTCTCCTTTATTGTAGAGGAAGCCCTTAAAAACAATATTCATTTAGAAACGTCTTATGCTTATGATATTGAAATAATTAATCGCTTATATCAACGTCGTAAAATCAACAAAGAAACTTTTATCATTTGTAATGGATATAAGCAGAAACAATACACTTCCCGCATTGCTAAATTAATTAATACCGGATTCAAAAATGTAGTTCCAATATTAGATAATAAGGAAGAGTTAAATGCATATAAGCGAAGCGTAAAAGCGCCTTTTTCTCTAGGTATTCGTGTTGCAGCTGAAGAAGAACCCAATTTCCCATTTTATACTTCTCGTTTAGGTATACGAGCTAAAGATATTCTTGAATTTTATGTAGATGAAATAGAAGGAAACGAGCATAAATTTCAATTAAAAATGTTACATATATTCCTCAATAAAGGAATTAAAGACGATATCTATTATTGGAGTGAATTAAATAAAATCATTAACCTATACTGTCAGCTAAAAAAAATCTGCCCTGAATTAGACTCTATTAATATTGGCGGTGGTTTCCCAATTAAGCATTCATTAGGGTTTGAATACGACTATCAATTTATGATTAATGAGATAGTTGGAAATATTAAAAAGGCATGTAAAAAAGCAAAAGTGCCTATGCCGAATATCTTTACCGAGTTTGGTAGTTATACGGTAGGTGAAAGCATGGCGCATATTTACAGCGTTATAGGAGAGAAAATTCAAAACGACCGGGAGTGTTGGTATATGATTGACTCTTCTTTTATTACCACCTTACCCGATACCTGGGGTATTGGTGAAAAGTTTTTAATGTTACCGGTAAATAAATGGGACAATGAATATCATCGGGTTGTGTTGGGTGGCATTACATGTGATAGTCACGACTACTATGACTCAGAAGAGCATATAAATGAAGTATTTTTACCTAAACTAAAAACAACAGAAAAAAAGGAAGTAGCTACTAATGATGAACCATTGTATGTAGGTTTTTTTCATACCGGTGCATATCAGGATCAAATTAGTGGATATGGTGGAATAAAGCATTGCCTGATTCCATCCCCCAAACACGTAATTGTTGAATATGATAAAAATGGTAAATTAATAGATTGGGTTTATGCTAAAGAACAAAGTGCAGCAAGCATGCTCAAAATTCTCGGCTACTTAAAGTAATTCGGTTATGAGAAAAATATTAATGCTACTATTCGCAATGATCTTTTGTTCAAATGCTGTATCCGCTCAATCTACTGAGGATTCAGTAAAAGCAACGATTCAGCAACTTTTTAAAGCCATGAAAAGTTCCGATGTTACTTTACTAAAAGAATGTTTTTCCGACAGTGCAATTCTGCAAACCATCGAGCAAACAAAAGAGGGCAAAACCGTTATTAAAAATGTTTTTGTTGAAAACTTTGTTCAACAAATTGCAAAGATAGAACAAGGATCTGCTGATGAACGAATTACATTTGAAACCATTAAAATTGATGGGCCATTGGCCATTGTATGGACGCCCTATCAGTTTTACTGGAAAGGACAATTTAGTCATTGTGGGGTAAACTCATTTCAACTTGTTCGAATCAACCAGCATTGGGAAATACAATATTTGATTGACACGCGTAGAAAAGTAAATTGTATTCAATAGTATATCAAAAAGGTCCCAAATTAAATTCGGAGCCTTTTTGATTAACCTAAGACAGCCTCGTCCCTACAAATTATTGTACTGTAATTTCTTTAGGTACAATTTTTACTTCTTCTTTCTTTGGCAAAAGCAGTTTCAAAATACCATTTTCATAGTTTGCCAGAATCGCTTCTGTATTGATGGTATCATCTATAGAAAAACTTCTTTTGAAATTTTTCAATGAAAATTCTCTAAGAATTGGTTGGATATTTTTTTGTTCAGTAGCCGCATTTGTTTCATAACTCACTGTTATAAAACCTTTATCAATTTGAATTTTAAATTCAGATTTTTCTCTACCTGGAGCAATTAATTCTACATGATACGCATCATCTGTTTGATGAATATTCACAGCGGGTGCGTAATAATTTGTTTGTACATCTCTTCCCCAAGTTGAGGGAAAATTGTTGAAAATCTCATTTAAAAGATTTGCGTTGTGGTTTTTTAAGATTGACATAATTTTTATTTTTTGATTGTTATGAATTGAATACATATTTTCAAATGATATACCAATGCGTTTTTTCAACTAATTTTTGTTAAAAATGGCGAAAGTTTCCATACAAAATGGACAAAATGGCAGTTATTTTATTTTTCGAAAGACATTATGGCTTATTTTAAACTCTATTTTTTCCATTTAATGGAAATCTTTATCTTCGTAATATAAAAATAGTGAGATATGTATCCAGCGGAAATAGTAATGCCAATGAAGGCAGAATTGACAGATGAAGGTTTTACAGAGATGTTAACTTCGAATGATGTAGAAAATACTTTGAATCAAAAAGGAACAACATTAGTAGTTATCAATTCAGTTTGTGGTTGTGCAGCTGGTACTTGCAGACCGGGTGTTGTGATGGCTGTTCAAAATGCAGTAAAGCGTCCGGATAGATTAGCTACTAGTTTTGCCGGGTTTGATATAGAAGCTGTAAATAAAGTAAGAGCGTTATCATTACCTTATCCACCATCATCACCGGCAATTGCATTGTTTAAAGATGGTGCTTTAGTTAGCATGGTAGAACGTCATCAAATAGAAGGCAGACCGGCACAAATTATAGCACAACATTTAATCTCAGTTTTTAATGAGCATTGTAATTAAAAATATTGTTGAAGTTTGTTTTTAGATGGGTTAGTAAGTATGGGCCTCACTTTAGTGAGGCCTTTCTTTTTTAGCTATTTTCTATTTACATTGCATCTCCATTCACTTTAAATATTAACTGAAATATGTACCCTAATTTGTATTATGCATTTAAAGATATTTTCGGTATCGAAATATCCGGGTTAAAACTGGTCAACTCTTTTGGTTTTTTTGTAGCACTTGCATTTGTTATTTGTGCCTGGGTGTTAACTATCGAATTAAAAAGAAAGCAACAGCAAGGGCTATTTACCTTTACAGAAGAAAAATTAGTCATAGGGAAACCAGCAAGTATTGCTGAATTATTGTTTAATGGGTTATTAGGGTTTGTTTTTGGATATAAAATTATTGGGGCATTTACTATTCCGGATGCATTAAATAATCCGCCTGCATTTATTTTATCATCCAGAGGGAATGTATTAACAGGATTATTATTAGCCATTGTATTTGCAGTTATAAAGTGGCAGGAAAAGAACAAACAAAAACTTAGTAAGCCGGAAGAAAGAATAGTTAGAATTTGGCCGCATGATAGAGTGGGAGACATTGTGCTTTATGCCGCTCTTTTTGGATTTTTAGGAGCTAAAATTTTTCATAACCTGGAGAATTGGAATGACTTTGCAGCAGATCCTATAGGCGCTTTAATTGCATTTAGTGGGTTGACTTTTTATGGAGGACTAATATGTGCTGGCATAGCCATTATTTTATATGCCAAAAAGCATAAAATAACCATTATTCATTTGTTGGATGCGATGGCCACCACCATGATGTTGGCTTATGCATTAGGAAGAATTGGTTGTCAGGTTAGTGGAGATGGCGATTGGGGCATAGTAAATACCAACCCTAAACCATTTAGTTGGATGCCAGACTTTTTATGGGCCTATCGGTATCCACATAATGTTATAGGGGAGGGAGTTCCTATTAAAGATTGTGTAGGAAATTACTGTAATCAATTACCCTTGCCAGTATATCCAACTCCTTTATATGAAATAATTATATGTTTAATATTATTTGGAGTTCTTTGGATGCTTAGAAAGAAAATTAAAGTACCGGGTCAGTTATTTAGTTTTTATCTGATTTTTAATGGAGTTGAGCGATTTTTAATTGAAAAAATCAGGGTGAATACTACATATGATATACTGTTTAATCCAACACAGGCCGAACTCATAGCAATTACTTTGATCCTTGGTGGAATTGCATTGTTTGTATATTCTTCCAAAAAATATAAACCTAAAACAGCAGATAATCTTTAAAGCAATTATTAAAATTGTATTATTGAAAACCGACATTTGTAAAGTAATTTTGTAAAAAATAATTATATGCCATCTTTTGATATTGCCAGCGCCGTAGACTTACAGGTATTAGATAATGCGATTAATACTGTTAAAAAAGAAATTGCAGGCCGATATGATTTTAGGGATTCGCCGGTAAAAGTGGAATTGAATAAAAAAGATTACATCGTTTCGTTAGAAGTTGGAAGTGAAATGCAAATGAAGCAGCTGATTGATGTATTAATTAGCCGATCAATGAAACAAGGGATTGATGGGAGTGCGTTTGACTTTTCAAAAGACGCTTACCCAAGTGGTAAGGTGGTAAAGAAAGAAGTTTCCGTTAGGAACGGTCTGAAGCAGGAAGATGCTAAGAAAATCGTAAAAATGATCAAGGATAGTGGGGCAAAAGTTCAAGCAGCTATTATGGACGATATCATAAGAGTTACCGGGAAAAAAATTGATGATTTACAGGATGTAATTGCTAAATGTAATGCCGGCGGATTCGGAATTCCCCTACAATATGTAAATATGAAGAGTTAACGCCCTTATTTGAATAATTTCTATTTGGTAAAAAGAGAATAAATGTCTAATTTTGCCTTCCAATTTTAAATAATCGTACGGCCAAATCCGTACAACCTAAACAAATAAATATGAAACAAGGTATCCATCCGGAAAGTTATCGTTTTGTTGTTTTCAAAGACATGAGTAACGGTACATCTTTCTTGAGCAAGTCAACTGCACAAACAAAAGAAACTATTCAATGGGAAGATGGTAAAGAATATCCAGTTATTAAATTGGAGATTTCCAATACTTCTCATCCATTCTACACTGGTAAAAACGTATTGGTTGATACTGCTGGTAGAATTGATAAGTTCAAAAAGCGTTATGCGAAAAAAGACTAATTCTAACTATTTAGATACAAATCCTGCTTTCCAAAAGCAGGATTTTTTTTGCCCCTACTTTGATTACCTTTGCCCTCAATTTAAATACTTATGCAGTTAGATATACTTGCTTTTGGTGTTCATCCTGATGATGTGGAATTGGGTTGTGCCGGTTCATTGTTGGCAGCTGGTGCAGAAGGCAAAAAGATCGGTATTATCGATTTAACCCAAGGAGAATTAGGAACAAGAGGAACTGCTGAAACCAGAGCGGTGGAGGCTGCAAATGCATCTAAGATTTTAGGTGTTCATCACCGCGAAAATCTAAAAATGGCTGATGGCTTCTTGCAAAATGATGAATTACATCAGCGCAAAATCATTGAAGTAATACGGAGATTTAGACCTTCCATTATCTTTGCCAATGCACCTGAAGATCGACATCCAGATCATGGCAAAAGCGCTAAACTAGTGGCTGATGCAGCTTTTTTATCCGGGCTTAGGAAAATAGAAACCCTAGATGCTTCGGGTAATGTACAAGAGGCATGGAGGCCCTCGTATGTATTCCATTATATTCAGGATCGTTTTCTCGAACCTTCATTTATAGTGGATATATCCGCTTACATTGATCAAAAAATGGATGCTATTTTAGCTTATACCACTCAATTCTTCAATCCTGCATTAAATGAGCCCGCAACGTATATTTCATCTCCCCAATTTTTGAATGTATTAAAGGGAAGGGATGCTATGTTGGGTAAAAGAATTGGTGTAGAATATGCAGAGGGTTTTATAACAGAAAAAACCATTGGTATTAGTAGTTTTGATGCCATCATACAGAAAACTACTTAAAGTATTTCATCAACTGTATTATAAAAATTAAATATTAACCTATTAATTATTATTTATATGTCAAATGTAAAAGTAGGTCTTGTACAAATGAGTTGTACCGGTAATAAAGAAGAAAATTTAGCAAAAGCGATTAAAGGAATTCGCGAAGCAGCTGATAAAGGTGCTCAGATTGTTTGTTTGCAGGAACTCTTTACTTCTTTGTACTTCTGTGATGTGGAAGCCTATGAAAACTTTCAGCTGGCAGAATTAATTCCAGGGGTCACAACTGATCTATTAGGAAAAGTAGCTGCTGAATTAAATGTGGTTATTATTGCATCCCTATTTGAAAAAAGAGCACAAGGATTATATCATAATACAACAGCCGTAATTGACGCAGATGGCACTTATTTGGGCAAATATCGTAAAATGCATATTCCAGATGACCCTGCATATTATGAAAAATTTTACTTTACCCCGGGTGATTTAGGGTACAAGGTATTTAAAACAAAATTCGCCACAATTGGGGTATTGATTTGCTGGGATCAGTGGTATCCGGAAGCAGCACGTATTACGGCTTTAATGGGTGCAGAAATACTGTTTTACCCAACAGCAATTGGTTGGGCTACCTCACAGGATGATGCTACTAATACCGAACAATACAATGCTTGGCAAACAATTCAAAGAAGTCATGCAGTAGCCAATGGTGTGCATGTAGTGAGTGTGAACAGAGTAGGGTTAGAGCAAAATGGTTTGATGAAATTTTGGGGCGGTTCTTTTGTTTCTAATCCATTTGGAACGCTTTTATTTAAGGGGTCTCATGATACAGAAGAAGTTACTGTGGTGGAATTAGATGTAGCTAAAACAGACCAATATCGTACACATTGGCCATTTATGCGTGATAGAAGAATTGATTCATATCAACCAATTACCAAACGTTATATAGATGAAGGATAATATGACTCCTGCTCAATTAGGTTACCGATTTCCTGCTGAATTTGAACCCCATTTAGCAACTTGGTTAAGCTGGCCACATAAAGAAGCCAGCTGGCCCGGCAAATTAGATTCCATTTTTTCAGCGTACAGTCAATTTGTTAAGTACATTTCATTGAGTGAAAAAGTACGAATTAACGTGGCAAATGATGCGATGAAATTGTTCGCCAGCCGCCATTTAGAAAGCGCTGGTGTAGATATGCAACAGGTAACGTTTTATAATCACCCTACAAATGATGCATGGTGCCGCGATCATGGTCCTGCATTTTTAGTTAATCCTCAGGCAGAAAATAAAAAAGTTATTGTTGACTGGAATTATAATGCCTGGGGCGGAAAATATCCGCCATTTGATATGGATGATGTTATTCCAACTTTAATTGGGGAGCATTTTAATATTCCTGTGTACCATCCCGGAATTGTAATGGAAGGGGGATCTGTAGAGTTTAATGGAAAAGGTACCTTACTTACTTCAACCTGCTGTTTATTAAATGAGAACAGAAATCCACATTTAAATCAAGCACAAATTGAGCAATATTTATGCGACTATTATGGAGTAGCCCAAATACTTTGGGTAAACGATGGTATTGTAGGTGATGACACCGATGGACACATCGATGATACCATTCGATTTGTAAATGAAGACACCTTATTAACTGTAGTTGAAACTAATCAGCAAGACGACAACTATTCATTACTGCAAACCAATTTAAAACAATTAAAGGAGATGCGGTTATTGAATGGTAAACAACTTAATATCATTGAGCTTCCTATGCCGGATGCCGTTGTATTTGATAATCAGCGTTTACCGGCATCTTATGCTAATTTTTATATCAGTAACCAGCATGTAATAGTTCCAACTTACAGATGTGCAAAGGACGACGTTGCATTACAAATTATTCAGTCTTGTTTTTCAACAAGAGAAGTAGTTGGAATTGATTCTACAGATATTATTTGGGGATTGGGTAGTTTTCATTGTTTAAGTCAGCAAGAGCCTGCTGTATAAATTACAATTATACAACCATTAAGTTTGCTGGAGCAGGCTTAATGGTTGTATAGTACTTACCCTAAGTGTCTTTTTAATTCTTTTGCTACATCTCTGTTTTTAATCGTTTCACGTTTGTCGTGTAGCTTTTTACCTCTGGCTAATCCAATCTCTACTTTAACAAGTCCCTTATCGTTAAAAAACACTTTTAAGGGGATGATGGTGATGCCTTTATCCCGAAGTTTAATGATGAGTTTTTTAATTTCTCTTTTATTTAAGAGTAATTTTCTATCGTGAACTGCAATATGGTTATTCACTGTACCATGAGAGTATTCTGCAATATACAAACCACGTACCCAAACTTCACCGTCATCAATCATGCAAAATGCATCATTGAAACTTAATTTTCCTTCTCTAATGGATTTTACCTCAGTTCCGAGTAATACAATGCCAGCTACAAATTTATCGTCGATGTAGTAATTAAAATACGCAGATCTGTTATTCATACTCAATTTCGAAACAATATTGCAAGTTGAGAGAGTTTTTCTTTAAGGTTTTTTCTATCTACAATAAAGTCGAGGAAACCATGATCTAATAAAAATTCACTTCTTTGGAAACCTTCCGGAAGATCTTTTTTAATCGTTTCTTTGATTACGCGAGGACCGGCAAAACCAATTAAAGCACCTGGTTCAGCAATGTTTAAGTCGCCCAGCATACCAAAACTTGCAGAGATTCCTCCAAAAGTAGGGTCGGTAAGTAATGATATAAAAGGTAATTGGGCGTCACTTAACTGAGATAGTTTTCCACTAGTTTTTGCTAATTGCATCAAGCTATAAGCACTTTCCATCATCCGCGCACCTCCGCTTTTACTGATTACTAAATAGGGTAGGCGGTGTTCAATACAATAATCTACCGCTCTACTAAATTTTTCACCCATTACACTACCTAAGGAGCCGCCGATAAACTCAAAATCCATACATGCGATGACCATCCCTTCGCCATTTACTTTACCTACGGCCACCCTCATAGAATCTTTTAGGTCAGTTTTTGCATGAATTTCTTCCAACCTTTTTTTATAGGGTTTTAAATCAGTAAAACCAAGTTGATCCTTACTTAATATGTTTTCAAAAAGTTCGGTATAGGTATGATTATCGAAAAGTTGTTCATAATATTCCTCACTCCCGATGCGATGATGATGATTACATTTTGGACAAATGAATAAATTCTCTTTGAGTTCGTTGGTTGTACAAATCAAACTACATTCCGGACATTTGTTCCATAAACCCTCCGGGGTTTCTTTTTTATCGGCGGTAGAAGTTAATATACCTTTTCTTTTGCGGGTAAACCAACGTGATTTGCTTACTTCACTCTGATGCGGTTCGCCGGAACCTGATAATATTGATTCAATATCTTCTTCAATTTCTTTTTTCATAATAACTGCAATCAATGGTTACGAAAGATAAACAATAATCTAGAAAATAGGTTTAATACCTAAATTATTTGATAATAAATTGAAATTCAATTTATTATATATGAAAAATAAATGGTAGTGATTGTTGTTGCAATCACCACCATTTTAATCATTATGCGTTTCTGTTGATACAATTCAAATCTTCAAAAGCCACTTCTAAGCGTTTAGCAAAAGTTTCTTCTCCTTTACGTAACCAAACGCGCGGATCGTAGAACTTTTTATTTGGCTTATCGGCTCCTTCCGGA
>JBIIAP010000132.1:0-7613 GCA_044239855.1 Sediminibacterium sp.
AACAATCAATTAGAAAATTTAAAAATTAATATAGACAACTCTATTGAGCAATCTGTATTAAAATTCAAAACAGCAATAGCTACGCTTGATTTTCAGAAGTCCAATATGGAGTTAGCAGAAAAGGTGTATCATCAAACCAAAAAGAAATATGAAATAGGTACCGGATCAAATACTGAAATTAATGCCGCTGATGTAGATTTAAAAGCAGCGCAAACCAATTACTTAGGAGCATTATTTGATGCCATATTAGCTAAAATTGATTACTTAACCGCAACAGGAAAATTATAAAACAATAAACTATGTTATCTATAAAAAATATACTTACTATTTTAACTGCAACAACCTTACTGGCAAGTTGTGGTGGTAAAAAAGAAAATTCATTAGCAGAGAAAAAAGCGCTTCTTGAAAAGTTAACGAATGAACACAATGCAACTGCAGATAAAATGGCCAAACTTCAACTAGAGATTGCCAGTTTAGATAGCTCCGGAACAGACATGAGTACTGCTAAGCTTGTTGGGATAACACCGGTAGCTGTTCAGTCTTTTGCGCATTATATAGACTTACAGGGAAGTGTTACATCTGATAACGTATCGTATGTTTCTCCGAGATTAGGGCCAGGACAAGTTGTTGCCATTTACGTTAAGAAGGGAGATGCGGTTAAAAAGGGACAGGCACTTTTAAAATTAGATGATGCAATCGTTAAACAATCTTATACCGTTGCACAAAAGAATATTGAAACACTTAAATCGCAGTTGAATTTTGCTAAAGACTTATACCAACGACAAGGTAATTTATGGAAAGAAGGTATTGGTACAGAAGTACAATACATTTCTGCCAAAAACAATGTACAGTCGCTAGAAAAGCAATTGGCAGCTAGTGAAGAGCAAGTAAAAGTGGTTCAAGAACAATTAAAAGCCACCACAATCTATGCAGATGTAACCGGTGTAGTAGATGATTTAAATGTACGGGTAGGAGAAATTTTTGCTGGTTTAGCCGGAGTAACTCCTCAAATTAAATTGGTTAGCTCCTCTGCCTTAAAAGTTATTACGCAAGTTCCTGAATCATACAGTGGTAAAATAAAACCAGGTTCTAAAGTGATCATTAACTTTCCGGACATAAATAAAAACATTAGTGGCACAGTTGCTACAACCAGCCGAACCATTAACCCAAATAACAGAAGTTTTGATGCAGAAGTAAAAATTGCTTTTGATGCAGCTATTCGTCCAAATCAATTGGCACAACTTAAGTTTCAGGATTATGAAGCTTTAAATGCGGTGGTAATTTCTGTAAATACAGTTCAGGCTGATGAAAAAGGGAAATATGTATTTATAGCTGTTCAGGAAGGCAATAAAATGATTGCTCGCAAAAGAACAATTACGGTGGGTGAATTATATGGTCAGTTAATTGAAATTAAATCGGGCTTACAAAAAGAGGAGCAATTGGTTACTGAAGGATATCAAAATATTTACGATGGCCAATTATTGACCGTATTAAAGAAATAAATTTTGCACTTAAGGAAGCAATTAATTGCATCCTATAAATAACAGTTTATGAATTTCATTGAAGGTATTGCCCAAAAATTTAAACAATTTAAACCTACCAGTTGGGCGGTTGATAATAAAACGGCGGTATACATTATTACTATTCTTATTTCGCTATATGGATTAAATAAGTTTACCTCCTTACCCAGAGAACAATATCCGGATATTGTTGTGCCTACTATATCAGTTACTACTGTGTATTTTGGTAACGCTCCCAAAGACATCGAAAACCTGGTTACCAGACCAATTGAGAAACAATTGAAGTCTATCAGCGGAGCTAAAGTAAATAAAATTCAATCGACCTCTCAGCAAGACTTTAGTTTGATTGTGGTTGAATTTGATACTGATGTTAAAACTGAAATAGCCAAGCAAAAAGTAAAAGATGCGGTAGATAAAGCACAAACAGATTTGCCGAACGACTTAACTTCTCAGCCAAACGTTCAAGAGTTTGCTTTTAGTGAAATGCCCATTATGTTTGTTAACATAAGTGGTAATTATGATGGGGTTAAACTAAAGCAGATTGCAGATAAAATGCAGGATCATTTTGAAGAAATGAAAGAAGTGAGCAGGGCAGAAATTGTGGGTGCACCGGAAAGAGAAATACAAATTAATATAGATCCGGTAAAAATGGAAGCGGCTAAACTAACTTTCAGAGATATTGAAAATGCAGTGAGCTATGAGAATAGAGACATCAGTGCCGGCCTGGTGGAAGTAGGCAGCATGAAGCGGAATATAAAAGTAAAAGGTCAGTTTAGCAGTGTGTATGATTTGCAGAACATCATCATCAAAAATATTTCGGGCGCACCTATTTATTTAAAAGATGTAGCAAATTTAGTTGATACAGTTAAAGAAACAGAGAGCTATGCTCGTTTGGGTGGCTTAAATGTAATTACGCTTAATATTGTAAAACGTTCTGGGGAGAATTTAATTTATACTGCTGATGGTATTAAGAAGATTGTGGAAGAAATGCAGACCAATCAGGAAATTCCAAAAGACGTAAAAGTAGTAATCACCGGTGACCAAAGTAAGCAAACTAAAACTTCTTTTAACGAACTAGTGAACACGATTATCATTGGATTTATTCTGGTGTTATTGATTTTAATGTTTTTTATGGGCGTGACCAATGCGTTTTTTGTGGCATTAAGTGTGCCGCTTTCGGTATTTGTTGCGTTTATGTTTTTACCATTAGCCGACTTTATTGTTGGAGGTAATGTTACCCTGAACTTTATTGTATTATTTGCCTTGTTGTTTGGATTAGGAATTATTGTAGATGATGCCATTGTGGTAATTGAGAATACGCACCGAATATTTAACAATGGAAAAGTAAAAATTGAACGTTCTGCAAAAGAAGCTGCAGGTGAGGTATTCATCCCTGTATTAGCGGGTACAGCTACTACACTTGCGCCTTTCTTCCCGTTATTGTTGTGGAAAGGCTTAATTGGTAAGTTCATGATTTACTTACCAGTTATGTTGATTCTTACTTTAAGTGCGTCTCTAATAGTTGCCTTCATCATTAATCCTGTATTCGCTGTAAGCTTTATGAAACCAGAGGGTAGAGAAAATGAAGCACCTAAAAATGCCTGTTTTAAAAAGTGGTGGTTCTGGGCATTTGTTGGATTTGGCATTCTATTTAACCTTGCAGGATGGCATGGATTTGGAAACCTACTTATTTTTATAGATCTGATAATTATTTTAGAGCGCTATGTTTTAAGAAACATTATTCATTTCTTCCAAGAGAAATTACTGCCAACTTTCATGAATAAATATGAGCAATTACTGCAATGGATTTTAGTAGGAATGAGACCGGCTTGGTTAATGGTTGGTTTATTTTTGCTATTTCCGATATCACTTTTTTTATTGATTGCACGAAATAACCCTAAGCCATTCTTCCCTAGTGGAGATCCTAATTTTATTTATGTATATCTAAAAATGCCTGTGGGTACTAAAGCAGCTGCTACAGATTCTGTAGTGCGCATTTTAGAAAACAGAGTATATAAAATTTTAGGGGAAGGGAACAAACCGGGTTTAGAAGGTAGTATTGTGGAAAGCGTGATTTCGAATGTAGCATTAAGTGCTAATAATCCCAGAGACAACAACAGAAGTATTCAATCTAACTTAGGTAGAATTCAAATTTCATTTGTTGAATATGAAAAGAGACATGGTAAAAGTAGTGCTCCTTACCTAGACTCTATTAAAAATGCTATGACCGGTATTGCAGGTGCCTCCATAGAAGTAGGTAAAGAAAGCGGTGGACCACCCACTGATCCTCCGGTAAATATTGAAATAGCAGGAGATAATTTTGAATCGATTGCTAAAGTAGCTTATGATTTACAAAATCATTTAGATACCAACAGAGTGAATGGGGTAGAAAATTTGATTTTAGATATTGATTTAACCAATCCTGAAATCAGCATCAACATTAATCGTGAGCGAGCATTAGCAGAAGGGTTAAGCACTGCTCAAATTGGAATGGAATTAAGAACCGCTGTTTTTGGTAAAGAAGTTAGTAAGCTTAAAGAAGGAGAAGATGATTATAAAATTCAATTGCGTTACCAGGATTTAAAAAGAAATAATATTGGTGACCTGATGAATATGCGCATTGTATTTAGAGACTTTACCACCGGCGCTATTAAACAAATTCCGGTTAACAGCGTTGCTACCGTTGATTATACCAACACTACCGGTGTAGTTAAGCGTAAAAATTTGAAGAGAACCATTCAAATACAATCGGCCGTGTTAGACCCATCTTTAACTCCCGTAATTAATGCGGAGTTGGCTAAAAAAATTGCTGACTTCAAAGCTAAAACACAAATTCCGGCAGACGTAACCATTAAACAAACCGGAGAAAGTGAGCAACAAAAAGAAACCCTTTCATTCTTAGGGATGTCTATGATTTCTGCTTTGTTAATCATCTTTTTAATTCTGGTATTACAATTCAATAGTTTAAGTAAACCATTCATTGTTTTAACAGAAATATTCTTCTCCATTATCGGCGTATTTATGGGATATGCCATTACCGGAATGTCTATGGCAACCATTATGGTGGGTGTAGGGGTAATTGGTTTGGCTGGTATTGTAATTAAAAACGGAATTCTATTAATTGAATTTACGGATGAGTTAAGGCATAGAGGGTACAAAACACGTGCAGCTGCAATTGAAGCAGGTAAAATTAGAATTATACCTGTATTGCTAACTGCATTGGCAACCATTTTAGGGTTATTGCCATTAGCTATTGGTTTTAATATAGATTTTCAGTCTATGTTCCAGCACCTCGATCCAAAGATTTTTATTGGAGGAGACAGTGTTGTGTTTTGGGGGCCTCTTAGCTGGACTATTATTTTTGGATTAATCTTTTCATTCTTTTTAACTTTAATAATGGTACCTAGTATGTACTTGATTTCAGAAAGATTAAGACGTCCGATGAATCAGTTTTACGGAACTAAATTTGTTGCATTATTAGGATTCTTGGGGCCGTTTTTCTTTATTTTAGTTGGGGTAATGTATGGGGTTAGGTATTTACAAGGCAAACGAATTTGGCTTGGCACTTTAAAGTATTCAAAAAAATAAACTATGATACACAATCACGAAATTGACTATAGCATATTTGGAGAAGAAATGCAGTATGTGGAGGTGGAGTTAGACTATAACGAAACCGCAATAGCTGAACCGGGCGCTTTTATGATGATGGAAGATGGCATTGCAATGGAAACCATGTTTGGCGATGGAAGTCAGCAACAAAACAGTAGTTTACTGGGTAAATTATTGAACGCCGGTAAAAGAGTATTAGTTGGTGAAAGCTTGTTTATGACAGCTTTCACCAACATTAATCAAGGTAAAAGACGTGTAAGTTTTGCCTCTCCCTATCCGGGAAAAATTATACCAATAGATTTATCTAGTTTAGGCAACAATGTGATTTGTCAGAAAGATGCATTTTTGTGTGCTGCAAAAGGAGTAAGTATTGGTATTGAGTTTCAACGAAAATTAGGTAGCGGCTTATTTGGTGGAGAAGGATTTATTATGGAAAGATTACAAGGCGACGGTATGGCTTTTTTACATGCCGGTGGTCATGTATTTCAGAAACAATTAAACGCTGGCGAAATACTAAAAATCGATACCGGTTGTATTGTAGGATTTACGGCTGGCGTTCAATACGACATTCAATTTGTTGGAGGAATTAAAAATACCTTGTTTGGTGGAGAAGGCCTGTTTTTTGCTACATTAACCGGTCCGGGTATAGTTTGGATTCAAACATTGCCGATTAGTCGCTTAGCGGGCAGAATATTGCAATATTCCACTACTACCAGAAAGGAAGAAGGCAGTATATTAGGTGGGATTGGTAATTTATTAGACGGAGATGGTAAGTGGTAATTCATTATAATTCAATAATTCCATGGCGGATGGCATAAATAACCGCCCCTATGGAATTTTTTGAATTGGTTTTCTCGTTGAGTGTTTCCCGATAAGTTTCAATTGTACGAACACTCACATCCATTTTTTCTGCCATTTCTTTATTAGTAAGTTGTTGAGCCAACATTTTAAGTACTTCAGTTTCTCTGGCAGAAAATCGAACCACTTTTGTTTGCTGATGTGGATGAAAACGGTTGGATGCTATCAGCTTAGCGAGTTTTAATGCCGTACTATCACAATAGTAATTATCGCCCTTGTACACACTGGTTACTGCCCGCCACATTTCATGTTTATCGGTGTTTTTAAGTAAATACCCATTTGCGCCTGCTTCTAACATGTCTATCAACAGATAATCATCGTTAAACATAGAGAGCGCAATAACTTTAATATGCGGGTTTGTTTTGCGTAATTCCTTACAGGCTTCAATACCATTCATAACCGGCATTTTAATGTCTACAAATGCAACATCAGGGTGTTCATCATTACATAATTGTAATAACTCTTTTCCATTTTCTGCCTCACCTACTAAAGCTAAGTCCGTTTGGTTTTTAAACAGCAATTTAAAGCCTTCTCTAAAAATGGCATGATCATCTGCAATTACAACTCGTATAGACTTAAAGTATTGATTCATTTAATCGGTATTTCAAAAGTTAATATAGTTCCTACACCTGCTTCTGCCTCTATATTAAAATGACCAGACATCATTTCTGTTCTATATTTCATACTATTAATTCCACGTCCAAATGAATGACTGTTCAATGCTGCATTAACCAGTCCGATGCCATTGTCTTCACATGTTAGTGTTAATAGATTATCACTCAATTTAAACTCAATGAGCAGTTTGGTAGCCTTGGCATGTTTTATACAGTTGTTAATTACTTCATGAAGAATTCTATATATCTGTATGCTCTGGTCTTCTCCAATATTAATGGATGGCGGATATTCTACATCTATATGCAGGCTGTGTATGGGTTCTATTTGACTTATAAAATAATTAATAGCTGCAATAGCACCTTTATGAAGTAAAACAGTAGGAATTAAATTATTAGAAATTTCACGTAGTTTGGCAATAACTTCATCTAGGTGTTTACTGGCAGTCCGTAATTCGTTGGTATTGCTGCGCTCTGATGGAATTTCATTTTCAATTCTAAACTTAATGACAGATAAAAGAGGGCCTAATTCATCGTGCAAATCGGCAGCAATTCTTGCACGTTCTTTTTCCATTGCAGCAATTTCTGCAAACGCATTTAATTGTTGCAGTTTTAAATTTTTTACATGTTGTCTGATGACTAATATAGAAAAATACAATAGTATAATACCTGTTAATAATACGGTAATAATAACAGCCACATATATTTCAAATTGATCAATCTTCATATAAAAGCAAATTAATTAAACTAACCCTATCTTCAGTTTGTAATGTTCATCTATGAATACCTGTCATTTATTTTATAAAGTAAATGTTGATTTTTGTGGGATGAATTTTATTGCAATAGCGTATAATATATTTATTGGTAAAGTGAGGTAAAGTAAATTTTTATAAATAAGACTTATAAATACATTATTGGTATTTAGTCCAAGCTGAAAAATAATTTCGAGTATGGTTTTTATAGTATATAATATAATAAAAGCAATACAAATTATGAATATACTGTTTTTAGTTAA
>JBIIAP010000133.1:0-7546 GCA_044239855.1 Sediminibacterium sp.
CATGTTTTATTTTGCCTATTGCCTATTGGAATTGGAAAAATAATTTTATTACCTATCAATTTCATTCAAACAGAGTTACACATACTGGCATAAAATGGGATGCTTTACTAAGTGAGATCTTAGGTGAGTTTGCTTACCAAAATCCTATCGTTTATGTTGTATTAATTATTGCAATCATTGCATTGCTGAGAAAAAAAATCACTTTCCCCATTCAGGAAACAGCTGTTTGGCTTTTTTGTATGAGTATACCGATGCTCATCGTTTTTTGGGGTGTATCAATGTTTAATAATACATTGCCTCATTGGTCAGGACCGGCATTTATACCCCTATTTTTTATAGCAGCACTTTATTTGGATAAGTATTACTCATCAAATTTTCCTGGCCTTATTAAGGCTGCAATTGGGCTTGTATTGTGTGTTTTGATAGCCGGCATGTTCGTTATTAATTTATCGCCTGTTAACTTTGGCAGTAAGAACAAAGACAATTACGGTGAATATTGTCCTACACTTGATTTATCGGGTTGGAATAAATTAGGTATCAATTTCACCGCATTAGTTAAAAGTGATGTGGCTGAAAACAAAATGCAGTCTAATGCATTACTTATTGCTACTGCCTGGTTTCCAGCAGGTCACTTAGAGTTTTATGTTAGTCGACAATCCGGGATACCTCTAATTGGTATAGGTTTATTAAATGATCTGCATAAGTTTGCCTGGTTAAATAAAGAAAGACCAGCACTGGTCATTGGCGGAGATGCGTATTGTATTGTTCCATCCAATATTCCCATCGATGTCCGCAATTCCCTGGGTGGGTATTTTAAAGAAATTCAACAGCCTGTAATTATCCCTCAATATAGGGGCAAGGGCATTGTGCGATATTTTTATGTTTATCGTTTAAGAAGTTGCATTAAGTTGCCTCCTGCTAGTTTGTAATAGCTTTATTACATTCATTTTCTATTTGTTTTTTTCATCAGCAGGTGGGGCTTCAATTATTTCTTCTTTCTTGGCAAAAATTTTCTCAAAGTCTTGTCTATAAGAAATACTGGCTCCTTGTCGATTTCTTCTGCCAAAGCTGTTACCACTTATATCTAAACTATTTTTACTAAATATAATGCCACGTAGTTTCCTGTCTTTTGATAACACAATTTCTATATTCAAGTCCGGTAACCATTGAAGATTTCCGCTTTGAACTGAAGTACTGGTTCCTAAATTGAAGTCCAGATCACCTCCAAATGTTACTATAACATTATTATTAAACAAGCTTTTACCTACTTTGAAATTAAAATTCATTCTGGTGCTTTGTGAGCTGCTATTTGCTTGTATACTCGACCCATCGGATCCAAAAATATTTGAACTATTGTACATGGATGCGCCTAAATCAAAACGAAGGCTTTTATCACCGGTAAGTTTAAATAATAAGTTAGATAATGCTTTATTAACTTCTTTAGTTAAAATCTGCGAAAGACTATTAATGCCGATTGATCCTATCGTAGAATATGGATTGGTACCTACAGTAGATGTTTTTTCACCAGCAGGAGCAAAAGATCCAAATACAATTAAAAATGAAACTTGTTTCAACATCTCATTTTCATCTTTTTGAATTCTGGTGAGGTATTGCGCAAATTCATTGTCGTTTTTAATTGGACTTCCTTGTGGAAAATCTAACCTGAATTTAATATCCGGCCTACTTAATTCGTTGCGAAGTATTGCAATAACATATACATCTCCCCGATATCCTTTAACAGAACCACTAAATGAGTTTTTTCCTATAAGATCATTCAGGGTTACCCTTTCAGCTGTATACTGCGCATCTATATGAAGTTCGGCTTTAAAAGGGTCTCCATTCCATTCTATATAATTTCCCGCATCCGGTAATAATTGAAACTTCTTTTTTAGTACTGATTGAAAATTGAAATCATAATTTCCATTCTCAATATTATAACGGCCTTTAATTGTAAGCGGATCAATGCTTCCTGCTTTAATTTTTAATCTTCCGTTTCCTTTTGCTTTTATCACGTCACCGGTTAACTCATCCAGTATGACATCAATTTGTACTTTATTATTAGCAGTGAGGTCTAAGTCTACCAGCAAATTAAAATTACTTTTCTCTTTAATCTGCTCCATCTCTGTTCCATATTGTTTAAAAACAATGAAGTCAGCCGCACCACTCTCTTTACTTTCCGTGTTGGGAATAAAAATATGGGAGCTATCATTTGCTTCAGCAACAATGGTCATTTTACACGCAGATTCCGGACCTTTAAAGCTTAAAGAGGCTTTTCCAATGGCCTTTCCATAAAACTGTTCATTATCGGTTGATTTGGTATCAATCAACAATAGTTTATCGGTATTTAAATTAAAGTCGAATCCAAAATTTTTAAATCCTTTTTCATACAACTTCCCTGTAACTGTTGCATTATTGTTGTACTGATCTCTAATTGTAATTTTTCCAAAATCGATTCCATCTTCTTTGAATTGAATTAATGCGGAGTCTATATGATAGTATACCTGCGTATAATTCACATTCATCCCCCCATTTTTCAACGTAATATCACCTAGTAGATCTGGAGCTTCGGGGTTACCACTTATACTTAGATCTCCGCTTGCTTCTCCTGAAATTTTGGTAAATAAATCCGAAAGAAACGATTCTATAAAGTTTATTTTAGAATGGACTAAGTGAATATTGGTTTGAAGTGGATTGCCGATTGTGTCTTTTAAATCATATTGACCAATGGCATTAAAATTATATTCTTTATTTGGAGCAACTACAGTGAAAGGTATAATTCCGGTTTCTTTTTGATAGCCAGCCGTAATATTTAATATTCCAATAGAATCATTGTCCATTGTAAAATTTTCGGCTTTCAATTTGGCATCTGCAGAGAAATTGCTGAAGAAATTTTTTAAGTTTATAGAGCCTGAAGCAACACCCTCTAACTGCGGTTGCTTCATAAAGAGGGAGGTAATATCTCCAATTATAATATTTTTTAAATTGACTCTTAGGTTGTTGTTTTTTCCATCTTTTTCATTTCCCGGTACAATCGAAATTTCTTGAAAACCCTGTGTGAGTTTTAAGTTTTGGGCATTCATTAAATCTTTTCTGAAAGTAACAGAGCCCCCATTTTCTATGTTCCATTCTTTGTCATTTAGAACGAATGTAGAGGGGCTAAATTGTATTTTTGCGCCATCAACTAAAGTGTACACATCGGCATTCAAATTGGCTTTATTTAAAGTATTGGTCGCACTGGTGTTTATTGAAACAATTGAATGATCTTTTCTGGACGATAGGCGAATAGTAGAATTAGGAAATTTAAGACTATCTCCCACTTCAACTGATTTTATTGTACTTGATACAGTTAACGAGTCAAAATTTCCATTGCCGGTTAAGTCAAAACCCACAACTGCATTTTTTTGATATTTCCCATAAGGTACTGATGCATTAATCGCTAACTGATTACTTTTAGTATCAATTGAGCCATTAATGGACACATCATTAAAACCTAGTATGTTTTTATTAAACAAATTCAGATAAGGTTCAAAATACTGGGTGTTTAGATTAAACTTAAACTGTTGATTTTGTGGTGCCTTTTTTATGGATTTAATATAACTGGGATAATAATTGTATAAAAAAGCCTGAAAGCTGGAAGGCAAGGAAAGTATGTTAAATTTACCTTCTATCAATGCGTTGAAGTCATTACTTCCAATTCTTAATGTTTTAATCGAATCTCTAAAAAGTGAAGTAATATTCAGCGAATCAAAAGCTATTCTGTTTTTTTTATTTTTAATTACAGCGTTTAAAAACTTGGTGGTACCTGTAAAATTATCTATATTATTTCCAATAAAATTTGCATCTAAAAGTCCTACTACTTCAATATCATCATTTAAAAAATTCAGTTCTTTTAAATGCGATTTGGCTAAATCACCTACTATATTAATCAGCGGTTGTTTTTTGCTAAAGTCAACTTCAACATCAGCCGTAAAGCCTAGGTTTGGATCATTAATTTCTAGTTCCCCATTAAAGTATTTTTTCTGAATAGTACCATTAGCTAAGATATTGGTATATCGATAATTTTTGTATTCGATGGAAGATACTGTTCCGTCTAATTTTGTTTTTAATTTATCGATGTTAAAGCTACTGCCCGTTATTAATCCCTTAAAATCAACTAAACCTAATTGTGGTACTGCTAAAAATTTTCCGGCATTAAACCGGGTAGCTTCTAAATTTCCGGAATAAGTTGGTTCCCCTTCGCTGGGAAGTTTCATACTGATATTAGTTTGTAATCCGCCAAGTTGAGTAGAGAAGATACCAGTTGTTCTAAAGTCTTGAATAGTGCCATTAAAATCACCTCTGTAGGATATTTGACCGAGTGCAGCTAAATTTGGAAATGATATTTTTCTTAATGATGGCATAAAAAATCCCAAATCGTATGCCGTTGTATTTAGGGTACCATTTTTAAAATCAATGATTGTGCGATTAATGTATGGCAACCCTTTCATTCGGAGTGTTCCATATAGCGATGTAGTGGTTCCTATGTTTGCAGTGAAATGATTTACATTGAAATCCGCAACGGTGCCAGAAAATTTTCCACCAACTAAGGCCACTTTATTCCAGGAAGTAAGTTCAGGAGCGAAAAATGCAATGTCATCACTGTGGATTTTGCAATTGGTTAGATTTGCTACCATTATAACACTATCGATGTACTCGTTAAAATCTTCATTAAATTCATTAAACTTCATCGCATAATAGTTCCCTATTTTGCTTTTATTGGTTTGAAGATCAAGCTCTGCTAATTCCATTATTTGTGGAGTTAATCTGAACCTGGTCTTTAATTTTTTTAATTCAAGACCCGATCTGTCTTTTGTTGAAAGATTCACCATTGCTCTAATGGTATCTTCTTTAAAGTGTAGTTGATTGATTGATCCGTTTAATCGGGATAATTGAATATGTGCACCATCAAAATAGGGAATAGGGCGGTCTAAGTCGCCTTCAATGAAAAGACTACCATTGTTTATTTGAATGTTATTTACCGACAGGTCTATTCTTGATCCGTTATAATATAAGCCAGTATCTGCGCTTACTTCTGCTAAACTCTTTAACTTCTTCTTTCTTAAGGGGGAAGCAGGTAAACTTAGTAGCGTAACATTGGGTTTGTTTAATGCTACGTTGTTTAATAAAAAATAATTTTTATTAAAATCAACTTTTTCAAAATCAATGATTACACCTCCCAATTTAGCATTAATAATATCTCCAGTCCATAAATCATTTTTTAAAAAATGAATATTGCTTAAATCTATTTTTTGAAGTCCTAATTCAATGCCATTTTTATTTTTTTTCTTTTTAGCTGTTGGGGAAGAAAAATAATCTGCTATAAATTGATAATTCCAGACTGAGTCTTTTCTTTGAAGTTTTATCACGGCATCTTCCAAACCGATGTACTTTAAAGTTGCTTTATCTCTTAAAAAAAACCAGTCTGTAATATTTACTTTTAAGTTACCGGCATACAGAATGGTGTCTTGCTTCTGATCTTTTATCAAAGTGCCTTTAAGATTCAACTTATTAAATAAAGATACACTGATGAACTTTATACGAACCTCTGTTCCTAATGCCGCAGATAGTTTTCCAGTTGCAATTTTGATTAGTTTATTCTGAACATACTCTGTTTGTATGGTAATGAAGATGATTACCATAAATGCTATGATAATTAATATTGTTCTACGAATTATGTTTAATGTTCTCTTCAATTATCAGAAATTAGCATCAAAATAAATAATCTTATATTATAAGCAAATACAATACCAAAGAATAGATATCCCTAATTTATTTTAAGTTTATAACTAAAATTCCGGGTTTATGCCTGTATAATTAGCCGGTGTGATTGCTTTTAATTCCTTTTTTAAAGTTCCGGATATTTTTAAGGAGTTGATAAAGCTGTGTATGGTTTGTTTATCAATATGTGTTTTACCTCTGGTTAAATGTTTCAAGGCTTCATAAGGATTTGGATAGTTTTCTCTGCGCAAAATAGTTTGTATAGCTTCTGCAACTACCGCCCAATTATTGTCCAAATCTTTTTTAATAGCTACTTCATTCAAAATTAGTTTAGTGAGCCCCTTTTGTATAGATTGAATGGCAATGGATATGTGCGCCATTGGAACACCGATATTTCTTAAAACAGTAGAATCGGTAAGGTCTCTTTGTAACCTGCTGATGGGTAATTTTCCACTGATATTTTCAAGCATTCCATTGGCTAGGCCTAAGTTACCTTCCGCATTCTCAAAGTCTATCGGGTTAACTTTATGCGGCATTGCCGATGAACCTACTTCTCCCTTCTTTGTTTGTTGCTTAAAGTAGTCCATACTAATGTATGTCCAGATATCTCTGCATAAATCAATCAAAATAGTATTAATTCTTTTTATGGAATCAAAATGGGCTGCCAATGAGTCATAGTGCTCTATTTGTGTGGTAAATTGCATTCTTTGAAGTCCTAATGACTCCTCAACAAATTGATTACCAAGCGCTATCCAGTTTCGTTTAGGGAAAGCCACCTGGTGCGCATTAAAATTACCAGTAGCACCTCCAAATTTGGCTGCATAAGGTATATTACTAAATAATGATATTTGATTGTTGATTCTTTCTACAAAAACCATGAATTCTTTGCCTAATCTGGTTGGAGAAGCCGCTTGCCCGTGTGTCCGGGAAAGCATCGGTATGTTCTTCCATTGCTTTGCCAGTTGGTGTATATGATTATTCAGATTCATTAACCCGGGTAAGTATTCATGTTCCATCGCATGTTTCCAACTCAGTGGTATGGCGGTATTATTGATGTCTTGCGAAGTTAACCCAAAGTGAATCCACTCTTTTAAGTGGCTTATTCCTGCATGGTCTACCTGCTCTTTTAAAAAATATTCAACTGCTTTTACATCGTGGTTGGTAATGGATTCTAATTGTTTAATATGTTGTGCGTGGTCTAATTTAAAATCCTCTATAAGTGCGGTTAATTGTTGTTTTGCTTTGCTAGGCAGTTTAAAGAAACGATTGTCTGCTAGAAAAAAGAAATACTCAATTTCAACCAATACCCGGTACTTTATAAGCGCATATTCAGAAAAAAACTCGTCTAATTGGCTTACTTTACTTCTATACCTTCCATCGATAGGTGAAATTGCTGTTAAGTTCATCAGTTCCATAGTATTATTATTCGTTTCTTTGCACAAAAGTAACAGAATTGAACAAGAGAATAAGAGTTGGAGCGGTAAGTTATTTAAATACCCGCCCTTTTTTATATGGAATTGCAAATTCGGGTTTGATGGATGAAATTAATTTAATCGAAGACTATCCTGCTATAATTGCTGAAAAATTATTGAATGATGAAATTGACCTAGGGCTGATTCCGGTTGCGATGATTCCGTTGTTGAAAGAAGCCCACATTATTTCGAATTATTGCATCGGTACAGAAGGCGAAGTTGCATCTGTTGCTATATTTAGTGAAGTTCCAATGGATCAAATCGACACACTCATTTTAGATTATCAAAGCAGAACTTCAGTTAATCTGGCGAAGATC
>JBIIAP010000014.1:0-23390 GCA_044239855.1 Sediminibacterium sp.
TGCAAGTGGTTTAATTGCTTATGCTAGTATTTACAAAGCTTTGGCTATTGGCAATCTTTGCATGTTTTTTGAAAAGATACCTAGTACACCCGGAACACAAACTGCACCAGCCTCTTTCCAAACAAGAAACGATGGTTTTAAAAGAGCAGTAACTACCTTGAATGCAGCAAAAACTGCATTAACTGCCAATCCACCGAGTGCTAGTTTTTTTGCGAATGTTCCTACTAGTGTAGACCTGTCTTTTTTAACGAATACCATTAATGCGCTTATTGCCAGATATAGCTTATTTGCTGGGGACTATACCAATGCATTAACTGCGGCAAATACTGTTCCAATGAGTTATTCGGGTTCTGTTATTGCATTTGATGCAGTTGTTACCAACCCGATTTTCACTACAGTAACATCCTCTAACAACGTTTATCAAATTCTAGATTCAACACTGGGATTGCCATCAACGATTGCTCCGGATATTACCGATTTACGTATTCCATTTTATACCAGTATCAATGCTACTGTTGCACCAAGATATCGTATAAAAGGTTTTTATGGCACCACTACAACCGCTATTCCTATTTATGTTCCAGACGAAATGCGCCTAATAAAGGCTGAGTGCTATGTTAAACAAGCAACGCCAGATTTAGCAAGTGCAAAAACGGAAATAGATGCTGTTCGTCAACAATTGCCTGCTAATGATCCATTTGGAATTGGTGGCGGATTATCGGCTTATAGCGGAACAGTTGACGCTGCTTCGTTAACAGACGAAATTTATCGTCAACGTTGTATTGAACTCTGCATGAGTGGTATGCGATTAGAGGACAACAGAAGATTAGGAAGAACTGCTTCTGAAAGAAAAAGAACATTCTTCCCTTATCCTTATAGAGAAAGAGATAATAATCCAAACACACCGACCGATCCAACTAATTAATATGGATGAATCGCGTCTCGTCCTCAAATAAAGAAGCCCTTCGAATTTTTCGAAGGGCTTCTTTATTTAATGTTTCATTAGCAATAAATATTTACATCAATAGCATGTTATTAACTTTTTTGGTTCAATGCAGTTGATCAATTATTCGAATGTTTATTTTTACTTTTTACTTTATTCCCCTTCCTCTAAAAGTTTCTTTAGATTAGCTAAATTTTGTTCTATTCTTGCACCAATGATTTTATCATTCATCATAGAAGCAAATTTTTCCCAGGGATACCATTTTATATGCTGAATAAATTGCCATTGTACTACCGTAATGTTTTGTGAAGTATTGGTAATAAAGCGAATGGTACTTTCTTGCTCAGCAGCATTAACCGTATACCATTTACTAATTATAGTAGTATCTGTTTCTCCCATAACACGCACAATTGTACTACCCAATTTTGCAGAATCTTCATTATATACTACCACATTAGCATTGTTCATTCCTTCCACCCATTTGTTCCAAAAATTCATATTGCGCACCAAAGGAAATATTGTTGATTTAGGTGCATGAATATCTGTTGCCCTGGAAACAATTACAACAGAGGGAAACATTAAACTGAGTAGCAACATTAAAGCCGTCATTACTATTACACTAATCAACCCTAACTTAATTAATCGCATATTATTCCCATTTAAATGTTTTGAAAGCTATAACATAGACAACAACCAGCCAAATACCCAAAATACCTAATTCATTACTAATATCTAGTAATCCGGCACCCTCAAAAGAAATATTTCTCATTGCATTATTAAAGTGGGTTAATGGCAGCACTTTACAAATAGGCTGCAGCCAGGTCGGGAATGAATCTATCGAAAAAAAAGTACCCGCTAATAAAAATTGCGGTAAAGTGATTAAATTGGCAAAGGGAGGAATGGTACTTTCTGATTTGGCAACGCTACTTACAATAAAACCAAATCCCATAAAAAGTAGCAGTGCGATGAAACTGAGCACCATAATATTAAGGAAAGTAACGAATCCATTTACCAATGTAAAATTAAATGCGAAATGCCCCACTCCTATAACAATAACAGCCGTTAACATTTGAAAAATCACTCTGCTGGTTGCTTCCCCTAATACGATGTACGACCTTTTGATTGGCGTAGCAAAAAACCGTTTCAGCACCAATTGCTGACGAAGATTGAAAAATAAAAAAGCCACTCCAAAAACGCCCGAGCTCAATAAAGAAAAACCCAATTGTCCGGGTAAAATAAAATCAATCGTTCTATATACCCTACCCGGAATTTGTTTAACATTTTTATTAATGACTGCTATGGTATTTGCTTCGGGATATGTTTTTTGATTGATTCCGGCAATTACTGCATTTAAAATTGATTGTAATACCTGTAAATTTTGGGGATTAACTGCATCTGAGCTTGTTAAATTAATCGAGTACAAAGCAGTTCCCGATTCATTTTTTTGAATATTAATTACTGCGGTAATGCGCCCTTTTTCTACATCTTCTTTTATTTGTTCATCGTTCTTTTCAACTATTTTTATTCCGGGCAAATCTTTTATCGAAGTATATACAGCATTAGTTGTATCAGATTGTTTATCAACAGCTATTTGTATACTAATTTTATTACTGTTGCCTAAATATCCAAAAATCAGTATGAAAATCAATGGGAATGCAATACCGAAAACTACAGCAGAAGGACTTCTGAATATTGACCGAAGGCTTCCTTTGGTAATGGCCAGCATGGCCCTAAACTGATTATATTCTCCTTTCATAATTAATCATTTATTTGAAAAAGAAAGGGCATTTTTGTTTGAGGAATACCATTCATCTCTTTAATCTGTTTTACTTGTTTCAAGATATTAATTTCCTCTATTCCCAATTGTTTATTGATTAGATTTTGACTGATTGACTTCTCATATCCTTCAATAATTTGCTCTATAAATGATTTCTTTTCCGGGTAGGTTCTTATTCTATAGTCGCTATTTTTTATTTTTGCCATTCTAGCAGCGCACTCCAATGCATCCTGTAAAGTACCTATTTTATCAACCAATCCAATAGAAATGGCATGAGATCCTGTCCAAACCCTTCCTTGAGCAATACTGTCCACATTGTTTAACGACAACTTTCTGCCACCGGAAACTCTTGTTTTAAATGTATGATAAATAGAATCAACGGAAGATTGTAAAAAACGTTTTTCTTGTTCTGATAAAGGCTGGCTAATTTGTCCCATATTGGCATAAGGAGCTGTTTTAACTCCATCAAATGTTATCCCCAGCTTGTTCTTAAAGAAGGAAGTTAAATTGGGCACCACACTAAACACTCCAATAGAACCAGTTATCGTGTTGGCGTTTGCAAAAACAGAATCGGCGTTACAAGCAATATAATACCCTCCTGATGCAGCCACATCACCCATACTTACCACCACCGGTTTTTCTTTCCGCATCAAACTAATTTCTCTCCAAATAACTTCACTGGCCAATGCACTTCCCCCAGGTGAATTTACTCTGAACACGACGGATTTGATGCTTTTATCTAACCTGATTTTTCTTAATATATTTTTAAATTTATCACTTCCTACTTGTTCCTCCCCTCCATTTCCAGAAACAATATCTCCATCTGCAAACACAAGTGCCACTTTATTTTCCCCCGATTTTTTAAAATCAACTGCTTGTTTATAATTACCCAACGAAACAAAATTAATCGATTCGTTTACGGCGATTTTTAATTTACGTTGTATGATTGCTTTTATTTCATCATCGTATTTTACACCATCTATCAATCCATATTTTAATGCATCATAAGCAGTCTGTACAGCACCGGCTTCAGCCAGATTTCTGAAAAAGGGCACTTCTTTTTTTCTGGATGCAGCCGTAGTTTGAAGAAAGTGATTATACAATTCTCCTAACCAAACATTGGTTTGAATACGATTGGCATCTGTCATTTTACTTTCTCTCAATGGCTCTGTTGCGCTTTTAAATTTACCCGCATAAAATATTTGAGGTTGAATTTCGAGTTTATCCAACATCCCCTTAAGAAAAAACAAATCGGAAGAAAAACCGGTCCATTCTACCCCACCTTGTGGATTACAATAGATGGAATCTGCTGCACTGCCTATATAATAACCCTTTTGAGCAATCACTTCCCCATGAGCAATTACAAATTTTCCTGCTTTTTTAAAATCAATAATTGCTTTACGTATTTCTTCACTGGCAGCAAAACCGTTGGTGTTATTGGCGCAAAGAATATACAATCCTTTAACGGAAGAATCGGATTTTGCATATTGAAGCAATTGTGTAAACTCATGTAGTGAAGGCAAATGATCATCTAACTCTTTGTTAACTATTGCCGAGAAAGGATCATCTTGTTGTTGTTCTTTAAAGGGTTTATCTAGATCTAATACCAATACAGCTTTTTCTCCAACAACAGGTTTATCGCCTGAAGAAGCACTAGCGGCAATACCTATTAACACAAAGATTCCTATTACTGTGAAAATGAACAAAGCCAATAAAGTGGCTAATACAATTTTAAAAAAGCCTCGCATAAATTAAATATTCTTTCAATTAATAAATTAAAGATATTTGAACATCACTATATCACCAAGTTATGAATACAGCTTATTTATTAACCGGCAGCAATCTTGGCGAAAGTGCAAGCCAGTTAACACTTGCTAATCAATATATTTCTCAAAAATGTGGAAAAATAATTACTCAATCCGCTGTATACCAAACAGCCCCATGGGGAAATCAAGACCAACCATTTTTTTTAAATCAGGCGATTAAACTGGCCACTGAATTAGAGCCGGAAGCGTTAATGCAGGAATTACTCCATATTGAAACTTTAATGGGTAGAATTAGAACCATTAAATATGGCCCCAGAGTGATTGACCTCGATATATTGTTCTTTAACGACCTGATTATCAACAAACCCATGTTACAATTACCTCATCCTGCCATGGCTGAACGCCGTTTTGTGCTGGTTCCTATGGCAGAAATTGCACCCACACAAGTGCATCCTGTTTACAATAAAACCATCCAAAATTTACTGATCGATTGCAGAGACTCTTCAGATGTGCAAAAAAAAATCAGTTGAGCTGTGATCTGACCATTAATTTTGACTGTTTGAGGCAAGATTAATATGAAACATCAGTTTATAACCATAGAGGGCAATATAGGGGTAGGTAAAACCACATTGGCAAATATTTTGTCGGAGCGACTTAATGCCAGACTTATATTAGAAGAATTTGCTGAAAATCCATTTTTGCCTAAATTTTATGAAAATCCGGCTCAGTTTGCTTTTCCTTTGGAACTATTTTTTATGGCTGAACGGTATAAACAGCTGAAAGATATGGTTCACACCAAGGAATTGTTTCAATCTGTAACTGTTTCCGACTATCTATTTACCAAATGTTTGCTCTTTGCTAAAGTAAATTTACCTGAAGAAGAGTTTAGGCTGTACCAAAAATTGTTTGACATCATTCATCAACAGTTAATTTTCCCTGATATCTTAATTTATTTACATGCGCCAGTAAATAAGCTCCAACAAAATATTAAAAAAAGGAACAGGGAATTTGAACAATCGATTCCGGACGAATACCTGTTTAATATTCAAGAAACTTATACAAACTACATTAAGCAGCACAATATCAAAACGATTTTCATCGACGCAAGTAACGCTGATTTTACCGGCAATGAAGCACATGTAAAATTAGTATTAGATGCATTAGAGCATGATTATGATCAAGGTCAACACTATTTTTCACTTCCCTAATTAGTTTTAAACCTCCGCTACAGTGTCAGAAATCCAATTGAAAAACGATCCATTTGCTGCAATTAGAATTGCAGAATACCGACATTTGATGTTGGGAAGGTTTTTGTTCATCATGGGGTTAAGAATGCTCGGTACACTGGTAGGTTGGTGGATATATGAACTTACCAATGACCCCTTTGCCATTGGTTTAATAGGCTTATCGGAAGTAATACCGGCAGTCTCCTTGTCACTTTATGCGGGGTATGTAATAGATATTAGTGAAAAAAGGAAATTGCTGCTTAAAGGTGTTGGCTTTTATTTTTTATGTGCGCTTTTATTACTGTTTCTTTCCACCCGATTTTCTGCTTCACAACTAAGTAATCATTGGATTGCATTTAGTATTTATATTATTATTTTCTTCACCGGTATCATCAGAGCATTTACCGGCCCCACTTTTGGCACAATGCTTGCCTCCATAGTTCCCAAACAATTATTGCAAAATGCTACTACTTGGAACCAAGGCATTTGGCTGTCGGCTTCTGTAATTGGACATGCAACTGTTGGCTTTTTAATTGCTTATATAGGCAATACACCATCTTTATTGATTATATGTTTGATGATTGCATTTGGCTTCAGCTATATGTATCGCATTCAACCAAAGCCACCGCTAAATATTCGGGGAGAGAAAACCGGACTGGCCAGTGTAAAAGAGGGTTTGGTATTTGTGTTTAACACTAAAGAAGTATTAGGAGCACTTACACTTGATTTATTTGCTGTATTTTTTGGGGGAGCTGTGGCCATGATTCCGGTATTTGCCAAAGATATTCTTAAAGTTGGGCCTGTTGGTTTTGGTTGGCTAAATGCAGGTGCTGATATAGGTTCCATCATTATCATCGTATGGATGACATTTTTCCCTATACAACATAGTCAAGGGAAAAAACTATTATATGCAGTTGGAGGTTTTGGAATATGCATTATAGTTTTTGCATTATCCCGATCATTTTGGCTTTCATTTGTGGTACTCATCATCAGTGGTATTCTGGATGGGATTAGCATGATAGTAAGGGGGACTATTGTACAGATGAGAACGCCAGATCATATGCGGGGGAGGGTAATGAGCGTAAACTCCATGTTTATCAACAGCAGTAATGAATTAGGGCAATTTGAAAGCGGTATGGCTGCTAAGTTATTAGGGGTTATACCATCCGTTTTGTTTGGAGGCACTATGACCCTATTGGTAGTTATTGCAACTTGGTTTAAAGCTCCAACGCTTCGTAAAATGAATTATTAATTTACTGAGCGATTAACTTTTCTAATACATAATACACTGCCGGACAAAAAGTAGCATTTTTAAGGGTGAGTTGCGGTCTTTTCAATAAAACATCTTCATCGGTATAAGGGAAACGTTGACAGTCGGACGGCCGTTTTTCATAGATAGAGCAGTAATTATCTGATCCCAAAAACGGGCAAGGTGCGGATTTAGCAACATAATCGCCTTCGGCATCCAATAATAAATAGTTATCAATGAACGCACTTTCCTTCATATTCAGGTGCTTGCTGATCCTTTTTATATCAGGCGTTTTAAATCTGGGAGAATAATTTTTACAACAATTGGCACAAGCTAAACAATCAATTTGCTCGAAAGCTTCTTCGTTTAAATCAGGCAATTGCTTTAGTACTTTATTTTTATTAGCTCTTTGAAGCCAATTTTTGTAACCTTTTTGGTGATCGGCACTTTTTTTCTCCCAATTAACTAACAAATTTTCTTCCACCGTTAACTATTTCTAATATTTAAAATAATGTTTGACCTGCAAGTTTTAATTTTGCGGCTCAATTTCAGTTGCTAAATTATGAAATCAATAAGAGAACAATGGCTTATTTTAATTTCTACCCCAATTTATGTTATAATTATTGGGTTAGAGTTGCTTCTTTTTCATGTACAACATAGAAAACAATATACTGTTAAAGATACCATTACCAATGTTTACCTGATGCTGATGAATGGTGGTATTAATTGGGCATTTAACAAGCTTTCCCCATAGTGATTTTATATCCAAATAATACAGTGGTTAGTTCGTAATTTTGCAACATTAAAAATCGACCCTACATGAATATTTTTGAACAACAATCTAATGAGTTTCAACAGCGACATATTGGCCCTAACAGTGAAGATTTGTTGAGTATGTTGAAAACAATTGGTGTAAATGAGCTTGAGACACTTATTTCCCAAACAGTTCCGGATAATATTCGAATAAAACAACCATTAAACATACCGGATGCCATTAGTGAATTTGAATACCTTTCTCGATTAAAATCAGTAGCTGCTAAAAATAAAGTATACAAAAACTTTATAGGTCAGGGTTATTATGGCACTATTACCCCAAGTGTAATTCTTAGAAATATCTTTGAAAATCCGGGATGGTACACCCAGTATACGCCCTATCAGGCCGAAATTTCTCAAGGTAGATTAGAGAGTTTATTGAACTTTCAGACCATGATTGCAGACCTTACCGGACTACCATTATCCAATGCATCTTTATTGGACGAGGCTACTGCTGCTGCTGAAGCGATGGCGATGTTATTTCATCATGTAAACAAAACAGATGTTATTGCTAAGCCTAAATTATTTGTCGATGATAACCTATTCCCTCAAACCAAATTGGTGTTAATTACCAGAGCAGAACCTATTGGAATTGAGTTGGTTTTTGGCGATTATAAAACCGTGCATATAGACGATACTTATTTTGGAGCAATCGTTCAGTATCCGGCCAACAACGGTTCAGTGGAAGATTATCGTGCATTTACTAAAAAAGTTCACGATGCAGCCGGATATGTAATAATGGCAACTGATTTGTTATCCTTAACCTTATTAACCCCTCCGGGTGAGTTGGGAGCAGATGTTGCTATTGGCTCTGCACAAAGATTTGGCGTTCCCATGGGATATGGTGGACCGCATGCTGCCTTCTTTGCCACCCATGATGATTTTAAAAGAGGAATGCCAGGTAGATTGATTGGAGTGAGTATTGATTCACAAGGTAACCGCGCATTGCGCATGGCGCTACAAACCAGAGAGCAGCACATCAAAAGAGAAAAAGCTACTTCTAATATTTGTACTGCACAAGCGTTACTGGCTAATATGGCAGCCATGTATGCGGTTTATCATGGTGCAACCGGATTAAAGCATATTGCTTCCAGAATTCATTTGTTGACGGCAGCCATTGCTGCTTCCCTGCAACAGTTAGGCGTTCAGCAAAACAATGCATCATTTTTTGATACCATTCACTTATCGGGCGTAGATGCAGCAAAAGTGAAAGCATTTGCAGAACAACATCAGTGTAATTTCCGCTATTTCAATGATGGCACAATTGGTGTAACCATAGATGAAACTACTTCAATTGAAGAGGCTAATACCATCCTCCAGATTTTTGAGTTGGTGACAGGAAAAACAATTAGTGAAAAAATCACTGCCAACAGCATAGTTGCATCAACCAATAAAATCCCTGATAGTTTATGGAGAACCAGCAGCTATTTAACACATCCGGTTTTCAACACGCACCATAGTGAGAGCCAAATGATGCGCTATATTAAGCAGTTAGAAAATAAAGATCTTTCCTTAAACACCAGTATGATAAGCTTAGGGAGCTGCACCATGAAATTAAATGCAGCAACTGAAATGATTCCGGTAAGTTGGCCAGAATTTGGCGGTCTTCATCCATTTGCACCGGCAAATCAAACCGCAGGTTATCAGCAAATTATTGACGAATTAAATCAGTACCTATGCGCAGTAACAGGATTTACCGCTTGTAGCCTTCAACCCAATAGTGGTGCACAGGGAGAATATGCTGGATTACTAACCATACGGGCATATCATAAAAGTCGTAATGAAGTTCATCGCAATATTGTATTGATTCCTATTAGTGCACATGGAACCAATCCTGCCAGTGCAGTAATGGCCGGGTTTAAAGTAGTGGTAATTAAATGCGATGAAGCAGGTAATATAGACGTTGCCGATTTAAAAGAAAAGGCAGAACTACATAAAAATAATTTAGGCGGTTTAATGGTTACCTACCCTTCTACGCATGGAGTTTTTGAAGAAACCATTAAAGATATTTGTGCAATCATTCATGAAAATGGGGGTTTGGTTTATATGGATGGTGCCAATATGAATGCGCAGGTTGGATTAACCAGTCCGGGTATGATAGGAGCCGATGTATGTCACTTAAACTTACATAAAACATTTGCCATACCACATGGTGGTGGCGGTCCGGGAATGGGTCCAATTTGTGTAAACGATCAATTAGCACCATTTTTACCGGGTCATGTAATTGGCTATGATTCTACTGAATTGGCTGTAAGTGCAGCGCCATTTGGCTCTGCCAGTATTTTGTTAATTAGCTATGCTTACATTAAAATGTTAGGTGCCGATGGAGTTCGCAGTGCTACTGAATATGCAATTCTAAACGCCAATTACATGAAAGCGCGTTTAGAAAAGTTTTATCCGATTTTATATACCGGTAAAAACGGCACATGTGCGCATGAATTCATAGTGGATCTTCGTCCATTTAAACAATCTGCAGGAGTTGAAGCAGAAGATGTAGCCAAGCGATTGATTGATTATGGCTTTCATGCCCCAACCATGAGTTTCCCTGTACCGGGCACCATTATGATAGAGCCTACTGAAAGTGAAGACAAAGGGGAGTTAGACAGATTTTGTGATGCTTTAATTGCTATTTATGAGGAAATAAAAGCAATAGAAACAGGCAAAGCAGATAAGATGAACAACCCATTAAAAAATGCGCCACATACACAAGCAATAATCTGTGCTGATACATGGAATTATCCTTATAGCAGAACAGAAGCTGCATTTCCGCTCCCGTATGTTTCAAAAAATAAATTTTGGCCAAGTATAGGAAGAGTGAATAATACACATGGCGACAGGAATTTAATTTGTACCTGTGAGCCGGTATCGTCTTATGCTTAATGTAATTAATTGAATATCATCCATGCGTAAGTTATTACGCATGGATGATATTTTACTTTGGCAATAATTTACCCAGATAATTGATTAATAATTGCTCGACTGCAACAGTTCAATTATGGCATCTTTATCAGCTACCATTCGCTCTAATTGGCGAATTTGGTTATTAAAGGAGCGGATCAACTCCTCATTCACATAAGCTGCATTTTCTTCCCCTGTTAATAACCAATGAATATCGAGGTCGGGATAATGATATTTCATTTTCTCCAATACATTAGACCCAACAGTTCCTTTTCCCCGAAACTGCTTACCCAAGTAGCCATTAGAAAGACCACAAGTATGTTCAAACTCATACGCACTAAGATTATTAAAACTCAGGTATTCAAATAATCGATCCATTAATCGCATCATCATACATTTTTATCTGTTAAAAAATGATGCTGCTAAATAAATGAAAGATTAAATAATAAACAATACGGCAAATACCTGTTTTTTGGAATGATTACATTCTGAAATCGAATAAAGTAGCGGTAAAAATAGCCCGTTCTCTTTTTTTGAATATCACGTCCCAATTTCCTTTGTAGCGAAGTGTTTTGGGCACAATTAGATTCCCAATTCTGGTCATTTCAACATTCATACTTACATCAAAATCATACACGCCTGCTTTATAGCTCAATGAATAGTCCCTGGACAATACTTCCATTGTTTTCATATCGAATGTGGTAACCATTTGGTCTACCACAATCTTATCATCTTTTATAAAATTGAGGCCTTCTTTTGGCGTAATGGAAAACACATAACACAATGCGCCTTTATATTCTTGAATGTCTAATTTGTACTCATAAAACTTATGCGCTCTTTCATCATATAAATCGAGCTTATCACCAATAAAAGGGATGCCACTGATTTTTTTGCCGGGATTGAAAAAAAGCATCTTCAGTTGTTCCTTGTGCTTTTCAATTCCTTTTTTACCGGAGGTAGATCTATTATGACCCTTAACGATATTGTCTTCTCCGCAAACACTCCCTTTAGTAAAAAACAAACCCGCATATAATTCAGGGGTGGTATAATTAAAATCGTGATCCCCATCATAAAAATCACCGGTAACTGTTTCTTCCAACACATCCATTGTTCTACAGCCATGTAATCGATTCTGTCTGGTTTTGCTATTCATGGAAGCTACTACTTTACCTTGCTTGTCGAGCATTTTAATGTCGTTATAAGCAGTAAAGCCCAGTACCCGTAAATTTCTGAATGCCTTATAGAATGTGGTATCTTCTTTAATTTGTTCGAGCAACTTTTTGTAATCGAAATTATTACGCACAACCACTTCGGCAAGTGTAAATCTTTTTTCGTCAACTATTACAGTCGTATCCTGAGCAGCAATCATTTTGCTACTCAACATCAAGATTAGGAAAAAGAAGTATTTATTCATTATTTAGCAAAGCTCATTTTATAGTCTACTCTGATTTTCCCTTTACTGATATCATTTAATTTGCTTTGGAGCATTTTCTTTTTAAGCGGTTTCAGATAATCTATGAATAGTTTACCTTCAATATGATCATACTCATGTAAAATAACCCTGGCAGTAATACCAGTGAAGGTTTCTGTATGGGCTACAAAGTTTTCATCAACAAAAGTAAGGGTAACTGTTTCGGGACGCATTACATCTTCTCTGATTTTGGGGATGCTAAGGCAGCCTTCATTATAGGGCCATTCATTACCACCCGTTGCTACAATTTGCGCATTGATGAATACCCTTTTCACACCTGGCCCATCGGTATATATCTTTTTCTCTTTGTCGTCTAAGTTCTCAAAAATCTGAACACTATCTATTACAAACAAACGGATAGGCCTGTTTATTTGGGGAGCGGCTAGTCCTACCCCATTACTTGAATACATGGTCTCCCACATATCTTCCAGCAACTTATTTAAGTTGGTATAATCAGCTTCAATTGCTTCACTTACTTTCCTAAGAACTGGTGCGCCATAGGCTACAATTGGAAGAATCATAGTAATTCAATGTTTTTTTTTAGAAATGCAAAAGTACCCCTAAAGCGCCAACCTGCAAAAGCGTTTATTGCGAGGCCTCCATATAAGCTTGTAACATGATAGTAGCAGCAATTTGGTCAATATTACCTTTTACTCTTCTATCTTTCTTCTTCATGCCCATTTCTACCATAGCTTGCACAGCCATTTTAGAAGTATATCGTTCGTCTACTTTTTGAATAGGAATAGCCGGAAAGGCTTTAGCCAATTGCTTTATGGCTGCTTCCACTAAAGGAGTTGCATGGGTTGCAGAATCATCTAAGTTAAGTGGTTCTCCAATTAAAATTAATTCCACCGGCTCCGCTTTAAAATACGTTTGTAGAAAAGGAATCAACTCTTTTGATGGAATAGTAGTTAAAGCCGTAGCAATAATTTTTAACGGATCTGTAACAGCAATCCCTGTTCTCTTCCCACCATAATCAATACAAATAATTCTAGCCAAAGTTGTTTATTTTATTTTACCAGCCATATTTAACAAAAAGTGAAACTATTACAATTAACCCAAATACAACGCTGGCAATACCATTGGCAGTCATAAAAGCAATATTCACTTTACTTAGGTCATGGGGTTTTACCAGGCGGTGTTGAAATAGCAACATCCCTACAAAAACCAATACGCCCACCCAATACAGCCAGTGAAATTCACCTGCCATACCCGCACCAATAACACATAAACTGCTGATCAAATGAAGAAGCTCTGAAATGTGTAAAGCGCCTTTTTTACCCATTACAGTTGGAATTGAATATAATTGATTAGATCGGTCAAAATCCTCGTCTTGTAAGGCATAAATAATATCAAATCCACTCACCCAAAATATAACTGTACATGAAAACAAAATGGGCAACCATGCAAAAACACCGGTTACGGCTAAATATGCACCAATGGGGGCTAGCGAGAGTCCAACCCCTAAAACCACATGACAAAGTGGTGTAAATCTTTTCGTGAAACTATAAAATAAGATGACAAACAAAGCCACGGGTGAGAGATAAAAACAAATTTGGTTGATGAAATAGGTTGCAGCAATAAAAACCAAACAATTAATGATTACAAAAATCAACGCACTTTCTGCGGATAAAATACCGGCCGGTATTTCACGAATTGAAGTCCTTGGATTTTTTGCATCAAAATGTCGGTCGAGGTAGCGATTAAAAGCCATCGCAGCACTTCTGGCGGTTACCATACAAACCAATACTAAAATGAATTTCACTAACAATTCGGGTTGAAACAACATGCGCATGGTATTAGTACCATCCGGGTTAGAATTTAGTTGGGGCAAGGCAATAAAAAAGCCAATCAATGCAAAGGGCAGGGCAAAGATGGTATGCGAAAACTTAACCAGACTAAAGTAGTTTTTTATAGAAGCCATGTATGAAAATGTTATGTATTAAATGTTAATTTCCAAAGTACGATACCAGCTGCAACAGAAACATTAAGCGAATGTTTAGAGCCCAATTGAGGAATTTCAATACATCCATCACAAAGCGCTAAAACTTCGTCTGCAACACCTTCAACTTCATTTCCTAAAACAACGGCTATTTTGTCCTCTTTACGGATAAATTGTTCTAATGAAACACTGCCTTCGGCCTGTTCCAGCGCATACACTTTGTACCCATTATTATTCAACTCCTGCAATGCTGCTTCGGTGGTGGCAAAATACTTCCAGGCAACGGTTTCAGTGGCTCCTAATGCAGTTTTATTGATATCCCGATGAGGGGGTTGGGGGGTATATCCGCACAAATAAATGGCTTCAATTAAAAAAGCATCGGCAGACCTGAAAACACTTCCCACATTGTGCATGCTTCTGATGTTGTCCAGCACCACAATCAATGGGGTTTTATTTGCTTGTTTAAAAGCATCAACCGATTTGCGGCCCAATTCATCCATCGTCCATTTTCTCATGGCGCAAAGTTAAATTATTTCTTATCCACATGCTTCTAAAATATATGCCGGACAAGAGGGAGGTTGGTATATTTGTTGCCCATGGCAAAATCAAGTTCCGATACCCCACTGATGCAGCAGCACAGGGCAATTAAACAAAAATACCCGGATGCTATTTTATTATTTCGAGTGGGCGACTTTTATGAAACATTTGGCGAAGATGCTGTAAATGCTTCAAGGGTACTAGGCATAACACTTACCAAAAGAAATAATGGAGCTGCGGCATCCAGCGAACTGGCCGGATTCCCGCATCATGCGTTGGATACTTATTTACATAAATTGGTTAAAGCAGGTTACAGAGTAGCCATTTGTGATCAATTAGAAGACCCAAAAACCGTAAAGGGGATTGTTAAGCGTGGGGTTACAGAAATGGTTACACCCGGGGTTGCCACCAACGACAAACTATTAGAATTTAAAAGCAATAATTTTTTAGCTGCGATACATTTTACAGAAAGTAATATAGGCATTGCACTACTCGATATATCAACCGGTGAATTTTTTGTGGCACAGGGTAATGACGAATATATTGATAAACTAATACAAAGCTTAAAACCAGCAGAAATCATATTTCAACGCAGCTATCAAAAACACTTCAAGGAAATGTATGGAACTAAGTTCTATACGTACACACTTGAAAGTTGGATTTTTGATGAAGCTTATGCCACCGAAAGTTTATTGAAACATTTTCAAACGCATTCTTTAAAGGGATTTGGAATTGAAGGTTTTAAAGAGTCTATAGTTGCCGCTGGCGCTATTTTACATTATTTAAAAGATACAGAACATCCCAATTTGCAGCACATTACGCATATACAGCGTATAGAAAAAGATGATTTTTTATGGATGGATCGATTTACCATCCGCAATTTAGAATTACTGCCCTCCGGAGTTGAACAGCACACCAGTTTGCTACAGGTTATTGATAAAACTGCCAGCCCCATGGGTGCCCGTTTATTAAAAAGATGGTTGGTATTTCCATTACGAGACATTACTAAAATAAATGAACGACTTGATACAGTAGCGTATCTCCTCTTACAAACAGATTTGCGGGCTCAATTAATTCAGGCGATTAAAAGCTGTGGTGATATAGAAAGGATTGTAAGTAAAATTCCTTTAAAGAAAATAAATCCCAGGGAAATAATACAACTAGCCAAAGGCTTAGAACAAACTACACTCATCAAAGAATGGTTAACAGCATGTAATAATGCATATTTAAAACGATTAGCTGATGCGTTAAATGGCTGTGCCTTTATACTCGATAAGATTCAAAAAGAAATTATAGAAACGCCCCCGGTACTTACTAACAAAGGAGGATTTATTCAATTTGGGGTAGATGAAGAGTTGGATCAATTAAGGAAAATAGCATCGGGTGGAAAAGAGTATCTCATCAATATTCAACAGCGTGAAGCGGAAAAAACCGGCATCAGCTCGCTTAAAATTAGTTTCAATAATGTGTTCGGATATTATTTGGAAGTGACCAATTCACATAAGAATAAAGTGCCGGCAGACTGGATTCGCAAACAAACATTGGCCAATGCAGAGCGATATATTACCCCGGAGTTAAAAGAATATGAAGAAAAAATAACCGGAGCAGAAGATAAAATATTAGCGATTGAATTAGAGCGCTATAACCAATTGCTGGTTGCTTTACAAGACTACATTGCGCCTGTTCAGGTGAATGGAAACATATTGGCTACTATAGATTGTATGATTTGTTTTGCAGAAAATGCCTTACAGTTTAACTATAAAAAGCCATTGCTACATGATGGCATGGAATTGGAAATTAAGGAAGGCCGACATCCGGTAATTGAACAAAATCTGAACACAGATGAAACCTATATCTCTAACGACATTTTACTAGATCCAACTAGTCAACAGGTAATCATCTTAACCGGACCAAACATGAGCGGTAAGAGTGCATTACTCCGACAAACAGCTATCATTACCTTAATGGCACACATGGGTAGTTTTGTGCCTGCCACTGCAGCCAGAATACCCTTGACAGATAAGATATTCACCCGTGTGGGGGCATCCGATAATTTAAGTGGAGGAGAATCTACTTTTATGGTAGAGATGAATGAGACTGCGAGTATCATCAATAATATGTCGGCCAGAAGTTTGATTTTATTGGACGAAATAGGAAGAGGAACTGCCACTTATGATGGGATATCGATTGCGTGGAGTATGGTAGAGTTTATACATAACAGTCCCTTTAAACCCAAAACACTGTTTGCAACCCATTACCATGAGCTGAATGAATTAGAAGAACGATTAACCGGGGTAAAGAACTTTCATATTACCCATAAGGAAATAAGCAATAAAATTATTTTTCTTAGAAAAATGGCTCCCGGAGGAAGTACACACAGCTTTGGTATACAGGTGGCCAGAATGGCTGGAATGCCTTCTTCGCTGATAGATAGAGCAAATGCCATCTTACAACAGTTAGAACAACAACATGTAAAAGAAGAGGGAAAAGACCGGGTCAGTGATGTACTTAAACAAGTGGAAGCGCCTAAATTACAACTCTCTATATTTGATTCACACTCACAAACTTTTGATCAAATCAGAACATTGTTATCTTCCATAGATATAAACAGGTTAACCCCTGTAGAAGCATTAATGAAACTGAATGAGGTGAAGGATTTGCTGCAATAATTGAGTTATTTACCAGATGCATATTCCTTCAAGTAAGCGTAGTGCTCGGTTAATTTGCCATGATTTAAAATGGTAGCTTTATCAATGAGAACAGATCCGCCAGTTCTGATGTCATTTAATATGTATTTAATGAGTTGTTCCCCAAAAAAGCGGCTGGCATCCCGTGGTAATTCGTTGGGCAAATTACCTACTGCCATGATATCAATACTTCCCAATTCATAAGGATCCGTTTTTTCACCGGTTAACTTGTTAACACCATAAATGGGGTCGTCGATGGTGGAATCACCCAAATTACAAGGAACACTACCATATTTATCGTCCGTTATATCGGCAATGGTGGTAATATTAAAATCGGGCTTTTTCAAGTCATCTAATTCAAATAAACGAGGCATTTCTTTACTCCAATAAATACCGTTCATTAAAATATCGGTCTGAGAAAAATAATTTTTAAATAAACAATTATACGCTTCGGGATTTGCATGAAAATGATCTCTGGAGTAATTACCGGTAACTTTATGACTGTATAAATCCGCCCCCTTTAACTGAACATACACCGGATAATCAAACTGTTTGGTCAAATAATCTTCCGGTTCTACTTCTTGAGCATCCATCAGATTCATAATCTCTAGAATACCGTGGGCTACTCTCCCACTTCCGGTAACGGCTATTTTAACCGGAGGCAACTTCAGCCCAAAATAAGTATGAATAAGCTCAAGATAATCTTTGACCTTATGTACCCGCTCTAAATGAAAAGCGCCAGTTCTATTGCCATAAGCCATCATACCATTATGCGCACCAACAATTCCTGCAAAAAAACCAAATCCAATAATACGTTGTCCATCTTTATGCTCCAAACATTCATAATCAATAAGGGTAATATTTTTAGCAACCATCGCGTGCATTAAACCCTGATTATTGGGTTGCATTTTTTTGGTATGAGAAAAGAACATGTACCGTTTATTAGGTAACAACTGATCAACGGGCACTTCTTTAATACCTAATAATAAATTACATTCACTTAAATCATCAGTTAATTCAATTCCGGCTTTTTTGTATTCTGCATCTTTATAACATCTGTTGGGAGAAGGTTGTACCTTTATTTGAATATCGGAAAAATGCTTAGTAAGGAATTTGCATTGAGCGGGGGTAAGTGCAACTCTATTATCGGAAGGAATTTTACCTTCTCTTATCAAACCTATAACAAGCATTGTAGTAATTTTGTCAAAGTTACAAGATAGAAAAGAAGAAAAAGTATCTTACAAATCATGTTTTAAAGATTTTTTATAAAAAAAGATCGTCAAAATAAAATGCCCATGCATCGTAATTTTTTTGAATTATTTGAGATCCCTATGAGTTTTCAACCCGATTTGACATTGGTGAAAAAGCAGTTTTATTTTTTAAGCAAACAGTATCATCCTGATTTTTTTGGAAGTGCAGAAGAGGAAAAGAAACAGGAAGCATTAGAGGTTACCGCTCAAATAAACAAGGCTTACACTATTTTTCAGTCAACCGATGAATTAATCAAATATGTATTACAGCTGCACAAATTACTGGAGGAGGAAGAAAAATATCCATTATCACCAGATTTCTTGATGGAGGTTATGGATTTAAATGAACAGATCATGGAATTGGAACCGGATAATTTGGCAGCAAAAGCAACCATAAAACAATCATTGAATGAATTAACACAATCAATTTATGAAGCAGTTAAACCAATTATTACAAATTTTAAAGAAGGTATTACTCCCGAAAAAGAGCTGTTGCAAGTAAAGGACTATTATTATAAGAAAAAGTATCTAGAAAGGATTGAACATGCGCTGAAGTGATTGGGACTAAGTAGCATCCCGCAAATAATTTTTAGCCCATTAAAACAGGTTGTTTGAAAGACTAATTATATTTTTTGGTTAATTTAAAGTGATGTGCTAATATTGCACTCCCTAAGAATGAGCCCAGATGGCGGAATTGGTAGACGCGCTAGACTCAAAATCTTGTTATCGTAAGGTAGTGCAGGTTCGATTCCTGTTCTGGGCACCAAATAAAAATCCCCATCAAAATAATTATGATGGGGATTTTTATATATTTCAGGGTTCAGACTATTCAGAAACACCACGGAAAGTTACCGGCTTAGTTAAACCACCACTAAAAAATAAAGTTGCAGATTTAGTGAAATTTCCTTTTGAACTACCATTAAATCCTAAAGTTATAGAAGTTGATTCACCGGGAGCAATTACTTGACCCTTTGTGTACTTAGGTGTAGTACAACCACAACCTACCTGTACATTTTCAATGGTAACAGGCTCTGAGCTGATATTTTTTACTTGCAAAGCATATTCTACAGGTTTACCGTAAACGATTTTACCCATGTCATAATTCTCATTAGTAATGCTTAATACTTTAGTAATATCTTTTTGAGCAGTTTGTGCATTTGCAACAAAAGCAGCACCGGCAATCAATACGGTCATTAATAGCTTCTTTATCATAGTTTATGGTTTTTTATAATACAAATTTGCAACGTGAATTTTACTTTTCCAATTATTTTTTTGAAAGAACCCATAAAACATAGTTAATTTTAATCAAATATCATAAAAAAGGTATTATTGAGCGTTTATTTTACATTCTGCTATTAAAAATATTCATTATTAATGTTTTATGTTTGCAATTTATTAGCACATTTATATTTGTAATTGTTTATATTTAATGCACATGAAAATCCGTATTTTATTCTTATCCATCTTAATTCCCGCAATCATTCATGCACAATTTCAAGTTAAAGTAAAAATGCAAAATGCATCAGACAGTATCGCATATCTAAAGGGCATGCTGTTTGATGATAAAAACTACATACCTAAAGATACGCTTGAGCTGTATAAAAGCAATATTATTTCCAGAAATAACAAATCGATTATAGGCGGCATCTACTACATGCAGTTTCCTACTTCCAAGCAAAAAATATTTTTCGCTATTGAGAATAGAGATACATTACAATTAAACATAACCGGTAGCGACTATCTACAATCTATAAAAAGTAACAGCAAAAAGAATAACCTATTTTTTGATTACCAACGATTAGAAAAGTCGTACAGTTATGTTGATTCTGCCTATGCAGGTGAATTAGCGAAGGGCAAGAAATTTAATCTAGCTCAAAAAGACGCCTTCTTTAAAGTTAAAAGAGATACTTTAATAGGCTTCAGAAAGAAAGTGATGAAATCACTTAAATCCAGCGATGTATTGTACCTGCATTTTAATACACTGAATGAGTTAGATGAATTTCTTCCTGAAAGAAAAAATATTGCAAGCAGAAATGCTTTTATCAAAAACTTCAATCTTAATAATCCGCAACTACTATTCACGCCTAACATAGAAGATATTCTTTTTGAATATTTATCTGCCTATCCAATGCATGCAGATTCACTATGCAAGGGTATGGATACCATATTAACTGAACTTGATTGCAAAACGAAATCTTATCCCTATGTATTTGAATATTTTGCAAAACTATTGCGCAATAGAAATGTTCAAAATAACACAGAAGGCTATAATTACTTGATTAACAAGTACATTAAAAATGCAAAATGTGCTTACCCGAATGAAGCAAAAGCAAATGAATTTTTGAACCAGTTAAAACAAACCGCGTCTCAATCATTAAAAGATACATGCTTGAATCTATTATTAAAAGACACGTTGGATGCTACACAAAATCTTCATGAATTTGCTAAAAAGTTCGACTTTACTGTTGTAGAATTTTATGCACCAACCTGTGAACATTGTCAGGTAGAAATGCCAGAGATGGACAGTATCATTAGCTTATTAGAAACCAGGTATAACGTTAGGATAGGGAAATATGCAGTTTGCAATGAGCCTGGTATACCTAAGGAGCAATGGACAGCGTTTATTTACAAATACAATTTACTGAATAACTATACGCACGTTATTTTACCACAGGAGAACAATGATGCGCGACAAGCATTTGATGCCTATTCTAACCCTACTTTTCATTTAATAAATAATGAAGCAAAACTGGAGTCTAAAAAAATTAGTCCCGCTACACTTAAAAGATTTTTTGCTACCAGAAAGCCCCTCTAAAAAATACAGGGTGGAACTAAACAATTATTTAGCTCCACCCTATTCTATCTTATTTGCCTAATTTCATTACAGCTTAATTCCTATACCCAATTGAATTTGACGATTGGTCCATTTTTCTTGATTAGAAAAATCATTAATATTATTTAAGCCTGCGTTATATCTACCATACACTCGTAACATTTTCAAGTTAACCTGCGCACCTAAGACTAAAGCTAAATCCCCGTTTTTAAATGCATTGGAGCCATTTTGTAACAGGTTATCGTTTTTATTCATTAGGATACTGAATTGAGGCCCTGCATGTAATGTTAGCATATTACCAATATTATATCTGAGTAATATAGGTATAGAGAAATAATTGAGTTTCAAATCAGTTGGCAACGTTTGATAGATGGGTGCTAAAGTAGTGGCTGGTTTGGTGGAAGTTTGGCTCCACAATAATTCTGGTTGAATACCGAACTTTTTAGTAAAATCAATTTCAACAAATGCACCGGCATGATAAGCATATTCAAATCCATCATTAAAAGATTGACCAGAAATCTTATTTAGATTGGCACCTACTTTACCCCCGATACGAAATCCTCCGCCCCCGGTTTTGTTTTGAGCATTGGTAATAATGCTACTTAAAACAAAGATCAATAAATAAATTGAATTTTTTTTCATGTGTATGTGTTTAAGTGACACCACTTTTAAGTGGCAATATATTTAAATACATGAAATTTGCCGTAAACTATTTAGTGTTGATATACAACTTTTGGACAAAGCTCATTTCATATAATTGATAAAAATATACTAACAATAGCCATGCCAAACTAGACTAAGAATAAGAATAAGATCTTAACTTTTTGATTTAAGTTCTAAGACGGTGATTTCAGGTAAAATTCCAACACGGCCCTGGTATCCTAAAAAACCAAATCCACGATTAACATATAGTTTTTGGCGTCCGTCTTCATACAATCCAGCCCATTGTTTATACATCCATTGCACTGGACTCCATTTAAAATATGCATTATCTACACCAAACTGCATACCATGTGTATGGCCTGATAAAGTAATATCAATATCCGGATACTTCGTTTTAACTTCTGCGTCCCAATGACTAGGGTCATGGCTCATTAATATTTTAAAAGGGATGGATTCAGTACCCGGGTAAGCCAGATTCATTTTACCATACTTGGGGAACCGACCTTTAGCACCCCAGTTTTCAATACCCATCAATGCTATTTTTTCGCCATTTTTTTCTAAGATTTGATGTTCATTCATCAGCAAACGCCATCCCATATTGGCATGAACTTGTTTCAATCTTTCTAAATTTTCAGTTTTTGCTCCAGCGGAAGTCCATGAAACATAATCACCATAATCATGATTACCTAATGTGCTGAATACCCCCATTGGTGCTTTTAATTTTGCAAAAACAGCTTGAAAATCGTTCATCTCATCCGCACGGTCGTTCACTAAATCTCCTGTGAACAAAATTAAATCGGCCTGCTGCTGAAGAATTAAATCAATGCCTTTATTAACAGCTGCTACATCCTGCAAACTGCCGCTATGAATATCACTGATATGAATCAATTTGAATTTATGAAAAGCCTTAGGAAGATTATCGAAATGAAGGGTAATTTTTTTAACCTGATAATTGTATTTATTACTAAATCCTATCAATAAAGTACCAAATAAACTGCCACCCAAGCCAAATCCAATCCAACTTAAAAAAGCTGATCGGGAAAGCATCTGACCATCTTCAGAAAGTGCTAACTTGTTATTATTCAATGCTTTACTAACAGCCCAGGGAATACTTCTTCTTAAGTCGTCTGTTAAAAAAATAAGGGATCCAACTAGTTTAGCAAAAAACAAGCCTAGTAGGATAGTGAAAAAATAATTCTTAAACAGTTTTGAATGTTGTAAAAATTGTAAATACGGAAAAAGTAACATGATTGTAAGCGTAAGTATAGAGACGCACCAATAACTAATATGAATAATGGTACGCCATTTTTCAGATAAGGGTTGTGAAACCACTTT
>JBIIAP010000134.1:0-7427 GCA_044239855.1 Sediminibacterium sp.
TTCACCCACCGACTTATTTCCTGCTTTTCTCAGAAAAAATTATGTAATTCCTTATGCATTAAAAGCTTTGCCGTGTTTGGTAGTTTGGCTAACCATATTGTACCAATTAATTACCAAAAGGTTTGAACCTATTGCTTCGGATTAAGATCATACGCTTTAATTTCTTGCGCAGTCCACTTATGCCCCAGCAGTACTAGGTTGTCCTTGTCGTAAAAAGGAATGGGCGTTTTCTTGCCATATTTTAAAGTCATTCGTCCAAAATGATGAATGTAAACACCCAACGCCACATGTATAGGCTTTATGTCTCCTACTTCCACATGTCTTTTTTTAACGCGCATAAAAATATCCCAATCTGCCTGCTGAATTCGTTCATCCCAATACCCAACAATATCTAAAGCGCGTCTGGTCATCATCACGTTGTCTCCAACAATTCCTTCTATAACAGTGGTGTTGTATTTTTCGGCCAATCGGTTGCAGTACTTTTCCCAACTTCCGTACATCAACCAAAGCATTAAACGCAAATTGGTTTCACTGAATCCAAACAATGACAATGGATTTTTAACTCTTTTCCATTGTCTGCCAATTAGTTGATTTTTAAGTTTTGTGCCCATATTTTCAATTCCCGATGCAGAAATCAAATCCAATTGATGTAAGTTGGCTATTGCTATTAGTTTTTTGTCCCAGGCAGGCGACAAGAACAAATCATTATTCAAAAAAAACAGATAGTCGCCGGTTGCCACGCGTATACCCTGATTTTGACAATGCGGATAGGAATAGTTTTCTGTATTTTGAATTACAATAGCACCCTTACTTTTAAAAAAAGCTGCGCTGCCATCAGTAGAAACATTATCTATGATGATTAATTCATACTCGTTTTGGGTATATTTTTCAATACTTTCCACAAAAATTTTATTCAGCGCCAACCCATTATGTATAGCAGTTATAATACTAATCTTCATTATTTGATAATATTTAGTGTAGGGTATATATTTTTTAAGGTACTTTGCAAAGCAAAATTAAGTATAAGTTCATACAAATGAAGTGATGCCTGTTTTAACCTTATTCATGCTTCATTTAACCGGTTTACGGTAAGCTGGCAAATCAACAATAAAAAGAAATATACATGAAGATTTTTTTTAGATTATTGAGTTTTTCAAAACCCTATTATCATTATGTTCCGGAATATATTGTGTATATTTTTCTATACATTGTTTTTGGGTTGCTCAACTTTTCTATGTTGGTTCCCTTGCTAGATGTTTTATTTAATAGTGAACAACCTGCGGTTTTAACTGAACCTGCTTTTTCCTTCAGCGTAGCTTTTGCAAAAGACTACTTTTATTATAAAATATACAGTTACACACAATTGCCCGGCGGCAAACTACTTGTACTGGTATATGTTTGTGCGATTTTATTTGCTTTTGTACTACTCAAAAACATATTTGGATTTTTAAGTCAAAAAGTGCTGACAAGAATGCGGGTTAATTTACTTGGCAGACTCAGAAGTGAATTGTTTCATCAGTTTACCAATCAATCATTGTCGTTTTTTCACAATGAACGAAAAGGCGATTTAATGTCTACCATTAGCAATGATATTGTTGAAATTGAAAGTTCTGTTGTAAGTGCCATTCAAACTGTATTTAGAGAGCCGCTTGTGATTATTTCAACATTTGCCATGTTGTTTTATTTATCGCCACAACTTACTTTATTTACCATTATATTTTTCCCTATTTCCGGTTTCATCATCTCCTCTATCTCCAGGAAATTGAGAAAAAAAGCCAACCAAAGTCAAAGTTTAGCAGGCACACTCCTTAATATGACCGACGAAGCCATTTCGGGCATCAGAATTATTAAGGCCTTTAATGCAGAAAAAATAGTGAATGAGAAATTTAACAGCGCCAATTTTAAACTCTCTAAAACCCTCAAAAACATTGTTAATCAAAGAGAATTGGCTTCTCCCATATCAGAAATACTGGGTATTTTAGTCATCATAGTGATTATTATTTATGGCGGCTCTTTAATCATCAATGGAGAAAGCACTTTAAAGGGATCTAGCTTTATAGCCTATATTGCTTTTTATTTTCAAATAATTACACCGGCTAAAAATACCGCCAATGCTTTTACCACATTGCAACGTGGCCTATCAGCAGGAGAACGGGTTTTGAGAATTATTGATAGCCCTAAAACAATCACGGATCAGCCAGATGCAGTAAATTCAAAGGAGTTTTCTGAAGCAATTGAATTTAAAAACGTAAAGTTCTCCTATGGCGATGAGGTAGTGCTTAAAAATCTTTCGGTTACTATTAATAAAGGCAAAACAATTGCGCTGGTTGGAGAAAGTGGCGCCGGAAAATCGACCTTTGCGGATTTAATTCCGAGATTTTATGATGTAAATGAAGGGGGCATTTATTTAGATGAGGTAAACATCAAAAATATCCTTATCAAAGACTTGCGTTCGCAAATAGCCATTGTTTCACAAGAAGCGATATTGTTTAATGACAGTGTAATCAATAACATAGCTTTTGGCAATGAAATTGTAGACCTGGAAAAGGTAATGAATGCAGCTAAAATAGCCAATGCGCATGAATTTATTTTACAACTAGAGGAAGGCTATGAAACAAAAATTGGGGATAGAGGCATGAGGCTGAGTGGCGGTCAAAAACAAAGATTAACCATTGCAAGAGCCATTTACAAAAATGCCCCCATTCTTATCTTAGACGAAGCTACTTCTGCATTAGATACCGAAAGTGAGCGTTTAGTGCAAGATGCCATCAATAATTTAATGCAAAACAGAACCAGCATAGTAATTGCACACCGGTTAAGTACCATCAGGCACGCGGATGAGATTTTAGTGCTTCAAAAGGGAGAAATAGTGGAACGCGGCAATCATGATTCACTGATAGCGTTAAATGGAATATATAAAAAGTTAATTGATATGCAAGAAGTGAAGTGATTAGCTTTTTTTATGTAAAAGGCGCTAACTTTGTATGTTGCATTAAAAAACATATAATTCCATATTCCAACCTATCACATCATGGGGAAAGTTAAAAGCCTACAGTACCATTTATTCCTGCAATTTCTTGTACTACTGGTACTTTATTTTTTTTGCAGATTGCTTTTTGTTTCCCTCAATAAGGCAGAATTCAATATATCCTTTTCATTAGATACGGCATGGCTATTTATTAAAGCAATGCGGTTTGATCTTTCTGCCATTTTTATGGCCAACTCTTTGTTTATTTTAATGCTTTTTTTACCGGCTCCGATTACTTTTAATCAATATTATCTTGGTTTTTTAAAGTGGTTATTTCTCGTAACCAACGGATTGTTTTTATTAGTCAACTTAATTGATATCGCTTATTTTCCCTTTATCCATAAAAGAATGCAGGCAGATGCATTGCTCTTTTTAAATGGGAAAAAAGGCAATGATTTTTTTAACTTGCTGCCCACTTTTATTATTCAGTATTGGTATTTATTGTTGGTGTTTATTGGTATAATTTATGTGTTAAATAAAACCTACCAATACACGCATGCTTTAAAAGAGCGAACTACCTCCACAGTAAAAAACTATGTATTCTCTTTTACAGCATTTTTATTTTACGCAGGCCTTACTATACTTGGCATTAGAGGTGGATTACAAATGAAGCCAATCGATTTAATTCACGCTTCTGAAATGGCAGAAATTAAAAACATACCTGCTATCCTCAATACCCCGTTTGCCATCATCAAAACAATGGATAAGAAAAATTTATCCGAGGCGCCCTATTTCTCTATGGAAGAAATAAATAGTTGGAACAACGGTGTTCATCTTCCCCAAACCAATAAAGCATTTACCAAAGAAAATGTGGTGGTAATTGTTATAGAGAGTTTATCTAAAAAATATGTTGGCATGTTAAATGGTACAGCAAAAACACCATTTATCGATTCACTATTAAAAGAGAGTTTGTTATTTACCAATGGCTTTGCTAATGCCAGAGAATCTATCCAGGGAATTCCTGCCATAACCGCTTCTATCCCTTCTCTGCAAGACGAACCTTTTATTTTTTCGCCATATTCTACCAATAAAATAACCTCCTTAGCCAATTTATTGAAAAAGCAAGGATATAGCACCTCCTTTTATCATGGAGGAACGAATGGCACCATGGGTTTTGATTCATACAGTAAATTAGCCGGGTTTGATCAATATTATGGAAGAACAGAATTTAATAATGAAGAAGAATATGCAGGTAGCTGGGGCATCTGGGATGAGCCATTTTTGCAGTATATGGCACAAAACTTATCATCTACCCGGCAGCCTTTTTTCTCTACTGTTTTTACGTTAAATCCGCACCATCCCTATAAAATTCCAGAGAAATACGCTGAAAAATTTAAGCAAGCGGGGCCGGTTATTTTGCCTTGTATCAGTTATGTTGATTATGCATTGCGTAAATTTTTTGAAACTGCTAAAAAGCAGCCCTGGTTCAACAATACGTTATTTGTTATCACTGCTGACCATACTTCACCTTTTTCGGAAAACGACAAGATCAATTCAATGGATGAATACAGAATTCCTATTGCATTGTATAAACCCAGCGGTTCATTAAAAGGTATCAACACAGGCATTGCCAATCAAATGGATGTAATGCCCACTGTTCTTAATTTATTAAATTTCCCTGAGCCCTATTTCTCTTATGGCAATGATTTATTAAATAGTACTAAAGAGAAGTTTGCCGTTTCTTATAATGCGGGCGTTTATCAATATATAGATTCCTCTTATTGCTATCATTTTAACGGAGAAAAGGCATTGGGATTGTATAATTGGCGCAACGACAGTACTTTAGCAAAAAATTTATTAAACACTAAGCCATTGCCGGATTTTAAAAAACAAGATCAGCAACTTAAAAAAATGATTCAATGGTTTAATGCATCGATGAATAATAATAAAATGCATGTTGAATAACACATGGTATAAAAGTGTACTTTAGCTGAATAGTGGAGATTTTTAATCTTTTGGCATTAACAACAATATGGAAAAAACGCTTTGTTTAGATTTTGGTAATACCCGCTTAAAAGCAGCTTTGTTTGCCGGCAATGCTTTTGTAGAGGAATGGGTTCTTCCGGATGCCACTACCGCAACCATTCAACAGGCGGTACAACTGCATCAACCAACTAAAAGTATTTTATCTTCCGTTATTCTTCATCCTGCTGAAATTGAAGAATACCTAAAAAAAACTACTCGTTTTCATAAACTAGGGCATACCAGTAAGCTGCCCCTTACCACGCCAGTAGGCAAACCGGAAACAATTGGAGCCGATCGGTTAGCTATGGTAGCGGCGGCGGTAGACATGTTCCCACGCCAACACAATTTAGCCATTGGGTTAGGCTCTTGTATTACATACAATTTTATTAATAATAAGCATGAATTTTTGGGAGGAAGCATTTCTCCCGGAATGACCATGCGATTTCGGTCGATGAATGAATATACTGCACTTTTGCCTATGATTCAGCCCGAAGCTCATTTCCCATTGGTTGGGTATGATACCAAAACCAATTTGTTGAGTGGAGTGATTTTAGGCATGGCAAAGGAAATAGACGGCATAATTGAGGCTTACAAGGTAAAATATAGTAACTTTAACGTGCTATTAACCGGTGGAGACATGCCTTTTTTTGTACCGCACTTAAAAAACAGGATATTTGCCGACCCAAATCTAATTTATAAAGGCTTATATGCGATCAGTGAGTACAACAATAAGTAAATTGGCGTTAGTGGGTGGTTTAGCCATCATTTCGTTAAATGCAACAGCACAGGTTAATTCACCCTTTTCCCGTTATGGAATTGGAAACCTAATTAGTTCCCAACACGTAATCAGCAGCTCTTTAGGGGGTATTCAGGCTGCTTATGCAGATGGATTCAGTAATAATATTGGACAATCCATCAATTTCAACAACCCTGCAACCTACAGTTCCTTTTACATGACTTCGTATAATTTAGCTTTAATGCTGGATTCCAGAAATCTAAAAAGCAACAATCCGGTAGGGAATTATAAATCTGTTAACTTAATCCCGGCATATGTGGCAATTGGAGTGCCCTTGTCAAGGACAAAAGGATTAGGCCTTGCTTTTGGTTTAAGACCAATCAGTAGAATCAACTACAGTATTATCAATGCTGGCAGAGCAGCCGGAGACTCAGTAGAAACCACTTATGAGGGTTCGGGGGGCTTAAACCAAGCCTTTGTTGGAATAGGTAAACGTTGGAAAAAGCTGAGTATTGGGTTCAATACCGGCTATACTTTTGGTAGAAAAGAAATCGGCACAAAGATTTCTTTTGTAAACGACAGCGTTAATTACTTTAAATCCAACACTTTTTCTCTGACTAATTACGGCAAAACCTTTCTACAGTTGGGTGCTCAGTATGAAATTACCATCGCCAAAAAGGAAAACAAGAATAATAAATCTTCCGATAACTATTTATTGCGTTTAGGAGCAACTGCCACCTTGCAACAATCATTAAATGCAACCCAAAACCTAGCGAAAGAAACTTATGTATTAGGTGGTGCAGGTAATTACTTCACAGTAGATACCGTCCTAAGAACCGATAATGTAAAAGGCACTTTAATATTACCGGCAACTTATGAAGTGGGGGCTGTTTTTCACAAAACCAATTCCAGCAATAGAGGGGTTTATGAGTTGTGGTCATTGGGATTAGAATACAGCAGTACGCAATGGACTAAATATCGCTCTTACAACCAGCCAGATGCTGCTTTAAATAATAGCTGGAACTTAAAAATGGGTGTTCAGCTCAATCCAAATGCCCTTACCTCCACCAATTATTTAAGCAGTGTATCTTACCGTTTTGGGGTGAATATTGGTAAAGATTACATTAATGCAGACGGAAATGGCTTAAAAACTTCCGCAGTAACTTTTGGCGCCGGTTTCCCCGTCCGCAAATGGAGAGCGTACGAAACCCAGTACACTGTTGTTCAAACCGGCATGCAAATTGGAAAAAGAGGTTCTTCTGTCAATAATATTACTGAAAACTATTTTCAATTTACGCTTGGATTTAGCTTAAATGACAGTTGGTTTATTAAACGCAGATATGACTAAAATTACCCATTCTATAAAAAAAATTGCAGCTTTAATGATAAGCTGCTTTTTTATGTACGGGTGTGAAAATGACATCAAAGATGTTATAGAATTAGGCGTTAAAAGACCCGGAATAGAAGAAGGCATAAACATTACCAGCTATCTGAGCATCAATGGGGTGATGAAAGCTAAGTTAACAGCCCCACTTTTACTTCGCTATCAGGGCGATAGTGCCTTAAAATCGGAATTTCCTAAGACGCTGTTTGTTGAATTTTATAATGATAGTGCAAAGATTGAAAGTAGGTTGTCGGCAAAATATGGCGAATACTTAGAGTCTGACAGAAAAGTATATTTGAGAGACAGTGTAGTAA
>JBIIAP010000135.1:0-7425 GCA_044239855.1 Sediminibacterium sp.
TAGATGTATGTCATGCGTACCTTCGTAGGTGATTACACTTTCGAGGTTCATCATGTGTCGCATGATGCTGAATTCACCGGTGATACCCATTCCACCCAACATTTGACGGGCATCACGGGCTATATTGGTAGCTATTTCACAACTATTTCTTTTCGCCATACTCACCTGCTGAGGAGTTGCTTTCCCCTGATCCATTAGCACCCCAACTCTCCAAACTAACAACTGCGCTTTGGTTATTTCCGTAACCATTTCAGCTAACTTCTTTTGTTGTAGTTGAAAGCCCCCAATTGGCCGGTCAAATTGTATGCGCTCTTTACTATACCGTAAAGCGGTATCATAACAATCCATGGCTGCCCCCAGTGCGCCCCATGCGATACCATAACGAGCCTTGGTTAAACAGCCTAAAGGACCTTTTAATCCTTTTACATTTGGAAGTATGTTTTCTTTAGGGACTTTTACATTATCAAAAACCAATTCACCGGTTGCACTGGCGCGTAAACTCCATTTTCCGTGCGTGGTAGGTGTAGTAAATCCTTCCATACCCCTTTCAACAATAACGCCCTGAATGTCTCCCGCTTCATTTTTTGCCCACACAACGGCCACTTGAGCAAATGGTGCATTACTGATCCACATTTTTGCACCATTCAATATTACATGGTCTCCTGCATCTTTAATGTTGGTAGTCATGCCCGATGGATTACTTCCATGATCCGGCTCTGTTAACCCAAAACATCCTAACCATTCTCCGGAAGCCAGCTTAGGTAAATATTTATTTCTTTGCGCCTCGCTGCCATAGGCATAGATGGGAAACATCACTAAACTACCCTGCACACTTGCCGTACTTCTAACTCCGCTATCGCCTCGTTCCAACTCCTGCATCATTAACCCATAACTAATATAATCTAACCCTCCTCCGCCATATTGTTCCGGTACGGTTGGACCAAAACAACCTAAATCACCTAATTGTTTTATAATTTGTTGCGGAAATTCAGCACGTTGAGCATAATCCTCAATGATGGGCGAAATTTCTTTTTTAACATAATTACGAACAGATTCCCTGATCAGTTTGTGTTCTTCACTCAATAAATCATCTATCCAAACATAATCCGGTGATTGAAACAAATCTATTCTGGTAGCCATTATATAGTTAATTATTAATTAGCAATACAACAAAATTACAAGTAAGGATTTATAAGTGAACATTTAATCTTATTTTCTTTTATTGCCCGATTGTTCCATTTCCCTATTCATCTCTTCTTCATCTACAGGTCTTTCGGTGGTATCGCCAATTAAGTAACGAGAAAAATAGTCACTCATCTTCCAAAAGAAGTACTCTGTCATATCTCCAAATCCGTGTCGCTGTGTTGGCAATACGATCATATCAAATCGTTTATTAGCCTTAATAAGGGCATTAACCACACGAATAGAATTTGCAGGATGAACATTGTTATCGATCTCTCCATGAGAAAGCAATAACCTACCTTTTAGGTTTTTAGCTAAATCCGGATTTTTTTCGATGTTATATTGAAAACTGGTATCGCCTTTTTCGCTGATGATTTCTTTAACGCCATGGTGTTTTTCACTCCACCAACGATTGTAAATGGAGTTATCATGATTACCGGCAGAAGATACCGCAACCTTAAAGAAATCAGGATACACCAACATTGCAGCAGTACTCATAAATCCACCACCTGAATGTCCATGTATACCCACTCTATTGATATCTAAAAAAGCATATTTATCAGCTAATTGCTCTGCAACAGCTTTTTTATCTGCTAAACCATAGTCACGTAAATTACCGTAACCATAATTATGATACCATTTGCTTCTGCTTGGATGTCCGCCTCTGTTGCCCAATGTAATCACCACCATACCTAATTGAGCTAAACGATCCGTTCTGTCTAAACCCTTACTGAATGCTTTATTTACCGCTTCTGTTTGTGGCCCTGGATATACATATTCTACAATCGGATATTTTTTGGTGCTATCAAAATCAAAAGGCTTATACATTACGCCATATAGGTCGGTAATTCCATCATCTGCTTTGGCTTTAAATGGTTGAGGAAATTTGTAACCGGCCGCAAATAAGTTACTTAAATCGGCAGTTTCCAAATCCATTATTTTTTTACCTTCTGCATTATATAAAACAGATTTAGGTACCGTATTCACTCTGGAAAAATTATTCACTAAATACCGATTGTTATCATCCATTGAAGCTGCATGATCAAATTCGCCCGGATTTAATAAACGCAACCCACTGCCATCAAAATTAACCCGATAAGCATGCAGATAGTAAGGATCTTCATTCGCTTCTCTTCCATTGGCAGAGAAATACAATACCCTGTTTTTTTCATCAATCCCTAAAATGTCTTCGCAATGCCATGCACCTGAGGTGATTTGATTTTTAAGCTTTCCGTTCTCATCATATAAATAAAAATGTGCCCATCCATCGTCTTCACTCCATTGTATTAATTCCTTGCCATCATTCACTAAACCCAGTCTACGAATCTCCACATAAGTGTTTAACCGCTCCTCTATAAGTGTTTTTGTACTGGCTGATTTTACATCAACACAAACCACATCAATTCTTTTTAAATCTCTGCTTGTTCTGCTCATGTAAAACTTAGTATTATCTCCTAGCCATATCATAGGCTTTACGTCATCATCTCTGTTACTGGCTTTACCGGGATCACTCCAAATATTAACATCCTGATCTTTAAACGCTCCGGCAGTTATTTCTTTAGCTGTTTTTAATGTAGCGTCAAATAACAATAAATGTTCAACAGGCGCTTCTTTTTCGCCCGGCATCCAATATTTATAGGTTTCTAAAGTGGGGCGAGGATCCGCAATACTGTTTATTACCCACAAATCTTTTACTTTACGATTATCTGTTCTGTTTAACACAAAGTATTTTGAATCAGGTGACCACAAAATAAAAGTTGACTTGCGTTTAGTCTTATTTTTTTCTTTTTCAACGTTCGACTCACCCTGACTATCATTATGGTAACTGTAATGTTCTACCCCATCAGTTGTAATGGCGGTTTCAACAATGGTACTGTCTTCCTCATTTTTTAAAGCTTTTTCGTAATTGGATTTATCCATCCAATAAAGATTATGGTTTCTACCAAAAACAATGGTGTTGCCATCAGGAGAGATATTAGCCCAGTTGGGTTTTCTTTTAGGTTTTTTAAATTCGGTTAGCTCAACCAACTCTCCATTTTGAATATTGTATTCGAAATAAAATATTTTTTTGTCTTTAGCGGCAACTGTTCCTTTTTTGGCTGTTGTATCTTTTTTCTCTATTTCGATTGAAGATTTAACTTCAAACTGAATCCAGTTTTCGTCTTTAACAAAACGCATACTGTCTATGTTAAGGTGTTGTGCATCCATTGGATCATTGGTAATACGGGTAAGCTTAGCGGCTAATACTGCGTTATCAAACAATTGCTTTTTCTCGCCTTTAGCAGCATCTATGATGTACCATTTTTTTCCATCGGTTGTTTGATACATATACCAAAAGCGATCAGATTTTTTTAGCCAATGTGCGTCCACATTTAAACTAAAAACCATTTTATCTACTTTTTTAGGAGCAAATCGAGCCGCTTGTGCATAATTGGCGGGAGTATACTCGTTTTTTTGTGCAGAAACAATGTTGATTAAAATCAACATAAAAATCATCAATATGTTTTTCATGTATTTATTTTTAAACAGTCAGATGGAATAGATTTGATAAACAATTAGTTTGGTAAATAAAAGTAGCATAAAAGTATTGCCTTGATATGCCATTTTCAAATATATTCCTTTTCTAGTTCATTTAACAGGTAATTTGATTATAAAGTATCGGTTGCTTTCCCGGACGTTTTAAATAGTAATGTTTCTAAAAAATGATCAGTTTTAGCTAAATTTCATGATCAATAATTGATATTTTTACATTTATTATGATTTACAAATATATTTTTTACGCATTTTTTTGCATCTCAATCTATTCTTGTAAAAAAAAATCAGATCTTACCATTGGTATTGATGTAAACAAAAAACTTTATGCAATTGGGCAGTTTAAAGGCTCATCTACTTGCACCGCAACGTATATAGAGATTCCCAACCAATCAATAGACTCCCCCGCTTATATAATTACTAATGGACATTGTGCGATGGATTTTTTTGAAGACAATGCAATTAACGTAGATGTTCCTTTAAACGCTACCATCCTATTCAAACAATTAGAAAATCTGTCCGAAAATGAATCTGTGCAATTCACTACCAAGCGCATTGCATACAGTACAATGAAAGGGACCGACTTGGCAATTATAGAATTAAATCACACCAACCGCGCCTTACAAAATGCCGGCATTTATCCCCTGCCAATTGCCAACAGTATTCCAGCCATAGGCACTAAGATTCAAGCCTATGGCTATCCCCTGGCCTTTTCTTCCGTATTCTTACGATCTACTTCAGGTGAAATGGGGGAGCAATCTACGGTCGCAGAATTTATATGGTTATGGAATAAATTTTATGCTGCTAATTTTCCCAATATATCACCCGGGAGTTCGGGTTCCCCTGTATTTACTGATCTATCCAAAGGAATATGGGGATTAGTTAACACTACTACCATTGGGGGATTGGGTACCTGCGAACTAGGAGCACCTTGCGAATTTTCAACAAATAGGCCCCCCATTCAAAAAAACAATACCACCTACATTCTTGATATTTTAAAAATAAAAGACTGTTTTAATACTAAGGGATCTTTTGACATGAATGCGAAGCATTTCCCTTACGAAAAACCCAGTGATTTTACTGTTAGTTTACAAGACAACGTTAGAAATTTCAATGCAACTACTGCAAAAACAAATAAGTTGATTTTCAATGTAAATAATCATTCAAATACTTCCTATAAAATTGAGTTATTTGAAAATTACCATCCGGAAAACACCAATGGATTTAATTCAGTTCAAGCGACCAATGTTGAAACAAATTTTCCAACACAAGAAGGCTTTTATATTATTTCAATTATTAAAGACAATAAAATAGATCAAGCTAAATACCTGACTTTTAAAATGGATTACACACCACCTGCTATTGATCTTATTAAGCTGAATCAAATACAATCTACAGAAGGATATGAAATAAGTCCCATTTTCGCTTATCCGGAATTAACGCAATTTAATTGGAAATTCGGATCTAAAGACACCTGTAACTGCAACGAGAATAAGGATTATACCATATATAACAGAATCCCCAGGAGTTTTACAAAAGCAGCACTTCCGGTAAGAGTGTGCGTTAAGGGGCTGGATTTGGCGGGGAATGAAACCGATCCTAAAGAATTTTTAATCCTTAAATAATGAAATATTGTTTCTTTCCTTTAACCTATTTTAATTTATATCGTCTTATTAATCGACTATAATTGTTGCAGATAAGTACTCATCTCCTGTTGATATGCTTTAGCCGCATTTTCCGCAGCAAGGGCAAAGTGCTCACTTCCATCTGCAAAAATTATTGCTCTACTTGCATTAACCAATAAACCGGCCTCCCTATTCAATCCAAATTTAGCAACTTCTTCTAAACTTCCACCTTGTGCGCCAACACCCGGAACCAATAAAAAATGATCCGGTATAATAGAACGAATATTTTCTAAATCGGCTGCTCGTGTAGCTCCAACCACAAACATTAAATTATCGGGTGTTCCCCAGGTTGCTGTTTTTTCCAACACTATTTCATACAATCTCTTCTCTTTACCACCCATAGCTATATTGGGTATCATTGCAAGCCCTTCAGCATGTTGCGCAAACATTAATTGCTGAAAATCATTACTGCCTGCATTTGAAGTAAGTCCTAATACAATAGTAACTTTATTGGTATACTCTAAAAAAGGCCGAATACTATCTTCCCCCATATAAGGCGCAACAGTTATGGCATCAAAAGGTAATACTTCAAAAAATGTTTTGGCATATTGCGCAGAAGTATTGCCAATATCACCTCTTTTAGCATCTGCAATTTTAAAATGTGTATCCGGTATGTATGCCAGAGTTGCTTCCATGGCTTCCCACCCTTGTATACCCTGCGATTCATAAAATGCGGTATTAATTTTATAACTCACACAGTAGTTTTTCGTTGCATCTATAATGGATGTATTAAATGCAATTACGCCTTCTTTTGTTTTGGGCAAATGCGCTGGAAGCTTGGTAATATCAGTATCTAATCCAACACATAAGTAGGTCGATTTTTCTTTTATCTGCTTTACGAGATCTTGACGAGTCATAGTGCAAATATAATCGAGTTATTGGGTGGAAAATCAAAAGTCAACAATCAAAAGTTAAAAATTAAAAATTTAAAAAAATTGTTTAATCAATCATTTTCTGTGCGAGTACAATTAATCTTGGAGAGTTTTGTACATCAAATTGGTTTAACTGATAGTCGCCAAATACCTGAACAATTTTCATATTTGCAGAGGATAACATCTCGGTAAAATCATCTAACCCAAACTTAGCTACGCGCTCTGTATATAGGTACTTTGGTTGCTCATTTTCAGCATCGGTGATATTTATTTGTTTAAAAAAATGAAAATCATCATGCCATTTATTTATGTGAAATTGTACATCCCCAATAGTCTTGGTAAAAACAGGTCCATCCTGCTGTTCTGCATACTGAACATTTAAATAATCAATTACCAATATGCCGCCATTTATAATGCTTTTTGCCATTGATTGTATTGCCTGATCATGCTCTTGCCTTGTAACAAAATACCCAAAACTGGTAAAAAAATTAAAGGCATAATTAAAATAGTTTTCCAAAAATGGAAGGCGCATGTCATGCTCAAAAAAATGGAGTTTTTCAGATTCATGTGTTTTTGCCTCAGCAATTGATTCAGAAGAAAGGTCAATACCGGTTACATCAAATCCCATTTCTGCTAAAGCAATGCTGTGGCGACCCTTACCGCAAGCAATATCCAAGACTTTACTGCCTTTTACCGGTTTCAAATAATTAATTAGGGTCTCAATAAACGAATTGGCTTCTTCCATATCTCGGTGTTGATACAAAAGATGATAGTAATGCGAGTTAAACCAGTCTTTGAACCAGGGTGAATGTTCCATAATCAATGTTTCAACTGCAAAAATACGGGCCTAATACATACAAAAAATTTGATTTAAATTTGCAGGGTAATTATTACTTTATGGCATTAATAAAAAGCATTTCAGGCATCAGAGGTACTATTGGGGGTAAACCCGGTGAAACATTGAGTCCTATTGATATTGTTCGTTTTTCAGCAGCCTACGGCACATGGCTCCTTCAGCAAGAACACCACAATAAAAAAGTGGTAATCGGCAGAGACGGCAGGATTAGCGGTGCCATGGTACAAAATTTAGTAGTGAATACACTACTTGCATTAGGAATAGATGTAATTGATGTTGATTTAAGTACTACCCCTAC
>JBIIAP010000344.1:0-7397 GCA_044239855.1 Sediminibacterium sp.
TTCCCAACCCTGAAAGGGTAACATATTATATATATTATTAATGCGTATGGTTTGAACCCATCCATATTATTATTTCATCTCTATAATAATGCCATCCCTACGGGATTTTACGATGTTGAATCCGATTGTTACCGGTTAATACAGCTGGTACAAAAAATCATGCTACGAACAGGTCGCACCCACGGCTCTGAAAACCATCATTAATGAAATGATCAATTATCCTTTACCCATTATTAATTATCAATTATCAATTATCAATTATCAATTATCAATTATCCTTTACCCATTATCAATTATCCATTAACACCCAATCACTTACGCTTCTTTAGAATTAATTCTATCCCTTTTTTTTATATAATATTGTATACATTTGTATGCTTGACTTATTAAACATTAATTAATAAGTCAATATGTCCATGAACAAACCACTGCTTATGAAGCGCCTCAATCCAATTAAAGGGTCTGTAAGACTCATTTTATTTTTTGTAATTGCTTTCCAACAATTTGCAACTGCGCAGATTACCAATATGCGTTTTAGCGTTAATTTTCCGGCAACCTATGCGCCTGTTACAGGAACAAATTTGATTGGTCCGGCTACTACTGCGGCAGCGGCTTCTGCAGTTACCAATATCGGCTTTACTTTTAAGTACCAGGGGGTTAACTATACGCAGTTTTCGGTGAATGCTGCCGGTCTCTTAAAATTGGGTAGCGTGGCGGTAACAAATGAATATGTTAACAGTGCCATTTCAACCACTAATACCCCTAAAATATATGCTCTTTGGGATGCTTTTTATACCGGTAATGTTGCTTCAGGTGGCGGTGTAGCTTATCAATTAACAGGCACTGCGCCTAACCGGGTGTTAACGGTACAATGGAAAGTAGGTTTAGTGCAAAATGTAGCAACAGCTACTAATTTTCAGGTTAAATTATATGAAACCTCCAATAAAATCGAATTTCATTATGGCACTTCCGCTGCCCTTGCCAGCGCCTCCGTTGGTTTAGGGGGTATAAATGCTGCAACAGAATACCTTAATGTGCTAACCGCGAACACTGTACTGAGCGGTGATGTAGAATTTGCTGCCAATACCCTTATTCCGGGTAATAGCGCCGGAATGCAATTTATTTTTACACCAACCGAGCCTTTAACAGCTACACCAGCTTGTTTAGCTGAAAACCCTGTTTTATGGGCAAAAGCAGATGCCGGCAATAATACAACCCGTACTTTTTTAAACGTGCCGGGTACCAGCAGAACAGTCACCAGTACGATATCAACATTTAGAATAGCCGCAAACTCTGTATTTAACAGTAGTTATGCATGGATTCCCAGTGTTGCTGAAGGAGCCAACGCAGCCCCTACCGGCGCAATGGGTGCCATCACCTTAGATTTAGGTTCGGTTAAAACCATTGATGGTATTGGTACCATGGGGGCTGCCGATAATGCTTGGTATACAATTGATTATACCGTTCGGGTTTCGAGTGATAATGTTAACTGGACGCATTTAGGTTTGTTTGCTGGTAATGAAAACAATACAGAATTGCATTATGCCGATTTTGATGCGCCGGTTACGTGCAGATATGTCCGGGTATCTCCGGGTGCTTTCAGCAACCACCGTGCCATGCGGTTAGATGTTTATACCAAAAGCGCAGCCCCACTTACCAATAACACCAAGGTAGCCGTATGGGACGATCTTTCCGGTAATGAGTTAGATGCCCAACAACCCACCACCGTGGCCAATCAACCAACTTATTACACCAATCAATTTAACTTTAACCCTGCTATAAATTATCCTACTGCTTCAATAAAGTTAGATATCCCGGATTATAACATGAATGCCCGATATGTGGTAAGATCTACTACTTTAAATGGTATTCCGGAATTAATTTATGCACCTTATTCGCCAACTTTCATCCATACAGCAATAACTGGTCAGCAAGAAGTGGCTGAAAACATTTCTTACCTGAGTCCTATACCCAATGCAACACAGCAAAACGTAATTGAATCCTACCTGGCTATTAAGTATGGTATAACCATTGCAAAAAATTATTTAGCAGCAGACAGTACTACCAAACTATACGACCTTACAGCCAATGCAGGCTTTGTATCTAATATATTTGGAATTGGACGCTCCGATTGCCAGGCGCTGCACCAACGCCAATCTAAATCAGAGAACTTAACCGGTTTCATGACCATTGGTAACAATAATATTATTGATACCATTGTATATAACACCAGTGCAGCAGGCAATGATATTGCTACCAACAACAGTTATTTAATGCTGGGCGATAACAATGGCGATCTGTCTCTGGACTATATTCCGGTTGCTAAAAAATATTATTTCGATAGAACCTGGAAACTACAAGAAACTGGTACGATTGGCTCTGTAAAAATTTCCATACCCGGTTTTACCAACGCTACTACTTCTACTAAACTGCCTCCATTTGAAGGGTCTACCTACCTGATGAATAACAATCTGTATTTGGCGCAGGATGATGACGGCAATTTTAGCAATGGAGGTACTACTTTCTTACCGCTAACCAAAGTGGGTACGGGCGCAACATTGGCCTATGAACTAAATGTAGACTTAACCAATGCCCTGCCTTATTTACGCTTTGCGGTATTGCAAGACACTGCCGATACTGATGTAGATGGGGTGATCAATGTTAATGATATAGACGACGACAATGATGGCGTACCGGATGAAACAGAAAATGGTGACTGTGCCGGTATATTCAATTTTAGTGCAATCGGCACAACAGCGGCTTCTTATACCATTAATGGTACTACTGTTACGCAATCAAGTTCAGCTGCTGCAATAGCCGGTTCAGATGCTGCGGGTAATTTGGCATTGGCCAATGCAGCAACCGCAACTTTGGTGTTCAGTAAACCAACGGTATTGCGAATTTCTCATGCAACCAATACTACCGTATCTTTTAGCTCAGAGGATAAATTGAAGTTGAGTTCATTGGGTACCGTATTTCAGGTATCCGATCGATTAAGCAATTTAACCATTAACAATAAGTTAGACAGCTTGGTGATTGTTCCTAAATCTGCCACCAATAATGATGCAGAACCCTGGACCATCACTACCACTCCTGTCACCACGTTCAATATTGCCAATATTGCATCAACAACCCAGTTTCTGGATTTGAAAATTGAAATGCTGTGTGAGGCAGATACTGATAAAGATGGTATCATCAATCGGTTAGACTTAGATTCAGATGGCGATAATTGTCCGGATGCAAGAGAAGCTAATGCCAATACTACCGCTACAGCAGCCAATTTTGTATTTACCGGCGCAGTGGGTGCAAATGGTTTAATAGATACCCTGGAAACAGCAGTAGACAATGGTATTATAAAATACACTTCTAATTACAATCCTTTTGCAATCACTTCCTATATTTCTAAATGTGTAGATAATGATAAAGATGGCGTTTCAGATGCCGATGATTTAGATGATGACAATGACGGGGTATTAGATACCGATGAGCAAGTGGCTTGCACTTATCCCAACAATAAATTAGCGGACATCAGTTTTACCGGTAATGGCGCCGTTTCAATGCTCAACGATACTACCATTAATAACGTAACTACCGCTGATACTTGGGTTACAACTTATTCTGATCAAAGCTTTAAACTACCCATTCATTTTGAATATACTACCGACACTTCCGGCCAAAAAATGATTGGATTTTTACCGGTTGGCAATGCCAAAACCATCAGTGGCTGGAATGATGGTGCCTATAAAATGTATAATACCGGGGCTAGCTTTTACGGAAAACTACCTGTTACCTGGAATCCCAATAAAATACCCTATACCATAGGGCAAAAAGTAGTGTTAGATATTACCACCGCAGGTGTGGCAACCTTAAAAATAAATGGGGTATTAAAAAAGCGTTTCAAGGCAGTTGTATCGGATTATAATATGGCCATATCTTCTTATGGTTCCGTAGCCAGGGTCTTTAGAAATGTAAAATTCAGTTCCTATTCTGTTTTAGGAATTTGTACCGATTTAGATACGGATGCCGATGGTATTCCCAACCACTTTGACATTGATTCGGATAACGATGGCTGTAATGATGCAGTAGAAGCGGGTGCAGCTGGTAAAACAGCCGTAGTGCCTTTTACCGGTGCAGTGGGTGCCAATGGTCTAGTAAATTCATTGGAAACATCTACCGAAAGTGGACTGATGTTGTATGATATTACCTATGATTCCTTTGCAGTAAATCCGGCAAAAATTGCTTGTACAGACAGTGATAATGATGGCATTTTAAATCATTTTGATTTAGATGATGACAATGATGGGGTATTAGATATGGAGGAGCAAAAGAATTGTGTGTATCCTTTAGAAACCCTAGACGATTTAACTTTTAGTGGCAATACAACCGTGGGTGCTTATGATGCAGATAACGTAATTACCGGAATCCCAACAACAGGCGCAACACTTACTAATGGATGGGGAACGAGTTATTCTACCCGAACATTAAAGCTGCCCATACACATGGAATTTACCGGTGATGTAACTGCGGTAGAAGGTTTTTTGGGTTTAATACCCGTAACGGCTACTAAAACAGTTAATAACTGGTCCGACGGAGCGTATAAATTTTACTTGACCGGAACTACCACCAAAGGTAAGTTTCCGTTAACAAGCTATAATTTTACGTATACCATTACTGCTACTACCTTGCATGAGATAGACATTAATGAAATGGGGGTACTAACCGTTAAACTCGGTGGTGCGGTGGTACATCGCATACAGGCACCTGTTACCAAATACCAAATTGCTGTTTCCGCTAAAGGAACCGCAGAAAAATTCTTCAGTAAAGTTAAAATCACTTCATGGGGTACCGATGTTGTTTGTACAGATATAGATACCGATAAAGATGGCATTCCTAACCGATTAGATATTGATGCAGATAACGATGGTTGTAATGATGGAGTAGAAGCTGGTGCTGTACTAAAATCGGTAACTGTGCCCATTACTACCGCTGTAGGAACCAATGGATTGGCCGATGCGGTAGAAACTGCGGTAGACAATGCCGATATTAAATACAATTCCAGCTATAAATTCTATGCATTAAACCCGGGCGACAATGCTTGTAACGATACCGATAACGACGGCATTGGCGATATCTTTGATGTAGACAAAGACAATGATGGCATTGCAGACTATATAGAAAATAATTGCACCAGTCCGTTATTTATTAATAAAGTGTCGGACGCTACCAGTAAAACCATCAGTGGGGTATTGTTAAAAGATGCCGATTCTATTACTTATGTAATAAAAATCAGTGGTGGCGCCACTACCTACGCTGCAACAAATTATGATGGAGGCAATGGCATACACTTTTTTGTAAATGATGGCAGTAAGAACTTCATCAACCTCAACCTGAAGTTATCGCCTTATGCAGGAGAATCCAACCCAACCAGTGCCATCCCAACCATTCGTTCGGTAGATTTTGGTCCAAATGTACCCTTCAACTCACCGGCAAGGGGAGATAGCATTACTCAAGATCCACAAAACATTGTATTAAGTTGGCCGGGTGCTTTTGGTATCGTGTACGACCCCGATAATCAATTGAGTTCTCACAATACGGGCGACACCATCTACAATGGCAATATGCTTACGCAAAATATTGCGCTATCGTATAAAAACACCCCCAAACCATCCTGGTATGTAAGATTATACATGAGTTCCGATACTACCTTGTATGAAATCAATGCAAGTATATTTGGTGACAATGCCTTAGCAAAAGAAGGGTATGGATTTAATGTAGAATCTTGCTCCACACTAGATGATGATGCAGATGGCATTTCCAACGAATATGATTTAGACAGTGATGGCGATGGTTGTTCCGATGCCTATGAAGGAGGAGCTTCCACAACGCCAACTGCTACCACCACCTCATTATCCGGAGCTGTGGGTACCAATGGTTTAATCAATACCCTCGAAACATCCGATAATCAGATAGCCAAAGTAAATTACAAATCCACTTACTATTTAGCAAAATCTAGTGTGTTAAACAAGTGCCTGGATAGTGATGGAGATGGCATTAAAGATTTTATAGACATTGATGATGATAACGATGGTATTTTAGATGTAGAAGAAATGGGTTGTGGCGTTGCAGACATCACCATGCCTCAGTTAGCTACTGCTACCAATATACAAGCGCTTACCGGCACCATGTCTAAGGGTTCTGTATTTGCAGATTATACCATGAATCTGATTGGAGTATCTAGTGTGTATACCACTGCTATTTCTGGGGGTACACTATTTACTTCTTTCGACAATTCAAAAGGTGGACTGCATTATACATTAACCGACAACGATAATGTTTTTGGGCAAACTTTTAATATCAGTCCAAATTATCCGGGCGTACTCAAGAAAATACAGTTTGGCGTAAACGTACCGACCAATCAACTAAATACCGCAAAAAATAATGAGGCGCAGAGTATTGCGTTATCTTGGAGTCCGGATGTACCGGCTATTGTGTACGACCCCAATGATCAGTTGGCTAATTACGCAACCGGCGATACCTTACCTTTTGGTGCAACCATCACTACCAATGCAGTTAAAACAGTGGCATTGAGTAGCTGGAGAATAGATTTCATGACCGCAGGATTAACCAGTCCGTTCTTCCTACAAACCAGTCATAAAGCAACAACCGCCACCAGTTTTGCGGAGGAAGGTTTTGCTTTTTCAGTAGAATTGTGCGCGATTGATGATATCGATGAAGATGGCATCCCTAATTATTTAGATACCGATAGTGATGATGATGGATGTAGTGATGCATTTGAATCTGGTGCAGCATCAACACCAACCGGGCCTACACAAACTATTCCTGCACCTTATGGGGCGAATGGATTTGCCAACAGTTTAGAAAAAGATAAAACCGATGGAGTGAATGAAACCATCAGTTATGCCTCAACTGCTTATTTAGCCTACGCTTCTGTAAGTGCCTGTGCTGATAGCGATAATGATGGCATACCGGATAGAGATGATATAGATGATGACAATGATGGTATTTTAGATGCCGATGAATATTTCTGTGCAGTAGGTACTTTTGTAAAATCATATACCATTACTTCTGGCCTGGGAATGGGCTTTGGTGGTACCTTAAATAATGGCAATAATAGGGCTACCAGTACCTGGGCGTTTACAGATGTAAACACCTTTAATTCACTAACAGATGGTACAAATGCTTCGAATTATAAAATAACCGATAACAATACCACGTTTACCACAAAAGCAACCATCGCTCCTTCCAATGGAACTTTATCCCAAATTGTATTCGGACCTAATTTATCGGGCAATACAGGTAATGCTGGGGTAAGTAACAATCAGCAATCTATAAAAGTAGATTGGAACCTGCCTATAGGAGGTATTGTTTACGATCCC
>JBIIAP010000136.1:0-7356 GCA_044239855.1 Sediminibacterium sp.
ATCCTATGAGGGAGGTAAGAATGGCTCATCTCATCCTATGTCGTGGTACCATGATTTTGATGGAGGAAGAGTATTTTATACAGAATTAGGGCATACGGAAGCTTCTTATGTAGAAGACAACTTTTTAAAACACATTTTGGGAGGTATTCAATATGCAATGGGTGATAATACAGCAAACTACAATAAAGCTACCAGTCAATATGCTCCCGATGAAAAACTTTTCACAAAGACCTCATTGGTAACAGGTACTTTTTTCGAACCAACTGAGTTAACCGTATTGCCAAATTTAGATGTATTAATCTGTCAAAGAAGAGGTGAAATATACCTATATAAAAATGCTACTCAACAAACGAAACAGGTAGGTTTTTTAAATGTTTATTATAAAACAGATAAGCCGGGAGTGAATGCAGAAGAAGGTCTACTGGGAATTAAGGCAGATCCGGATTTCAACAACAACCACTTTGTTTACGTTTTTTATAGCCCAAGCGACACTTCTGTGAACAGACTTTCCAGATTCACCTTAGAGCATGACACACTAAAACCATCTACTGAAAAAATTATTCTTCAGTTTTACTCGCAAAGAGATATCTGCTGCCATACAGGCGGATCAATTGCATTTGGGCCTGACAATTGCATATATGTTTCAACAGGAGATAATACAACACCCTTTGATGAGCCCAATCAACGCTTTCTTAGTCATGGATTTGCTCCTTTAGATGATCGTCCGGGTCATGAACAATATGATGAAAGAAGAGCATCAGGTAACACGAATGATTTAAGAGGTAAGATCATTCGTATAAAAATCAACGCAGATGGAAGTTATTCTATTCCGGAAGGTAATTTATTTAAACCAGGCACTTTAAAAACAAGATCGGAAATATATGTTATGGGTAATAGGAATCCATATCGTATTTCTGTTGATCAAAAAAATGGCTATTTGTATTGGGGTGAAGTGGGTCCTGATGCCAGCTCGGATAGTTTAGAAACCAGAGGACCGCAAGGATACGATGAACTCAATCAGGCGCGTAAAGCTGGTTTTTTTGGATGGCCATTTTTTATAGGAAACAATAAATCTTATCATGCTTTTGATTATGCAACAGGCAAATCAGGCCCTCTGTTTGATCCAGCAAAACCCGTTAATAATTCCAGAAACAATACTGGATTAACAGAGCTTCCACCAGCACAACCTGCTTTTATTTGGTATCCTTATGGAAAATCTCCGGACTTCCCTTCAGTAGGTGCGGGTGGTAGAACGGCTATGGCTGGTCCTGTTTACTATAGCGATTTATATCCTTCGAAAACCAGCTATCCTCAGTATTATGATGGCAAATTGATTTTTTATGACTGGATGAGAGGCTTTATTAAAGTGGTAACGATGAATAAAAATGGGGACTATGAAAGAATGGAACCATTTATGGGTAATACTAAATTCAACGCTGCTATAGACATTGAAGTTGGTCCTGATGGCAGATTCTATATTTTAGAATATGGAACAGGATGGTTTTCTAAAAATCCGGATGCGGGATTAGTTAGAATTGATTACAAAAAATAATTAAACAACCATATAAAAACAGTGCTAAATTTTATCCAATACTCTTTTTATATGGTTGTTATTATACAAATAAAGCTAAAAATCTTTTGACGGTTTGAAATTTATAATGATGAATAACTAATCCACTATCACAATGCTGCACACTTACAAATAAATTCAACACAACAAAAACAAATACAAATAATTTATTTTTTTTCATTTTCATATAATCATTGTTTAAAACGTCGTTTTTATTTGGCGTCAAACTCAATAATAATATCGTAAATAAAGTAAAATGAATGTGCAACCATCTTCCCCAATCAATCGCTTTAATAAATATGGGAGTAGAAAAAAGGATGGCAAAAACAAAAAAAAGTAATAACTGATTAAACTGTTTTTTATTTACTGAATGAACATAAAATCCAAAATGCATCAAACACCACAAAAAACTTATCAAATATAAAAAATAAGCACTCCACCTAACTTTAATATGTTGAAGTGTATTGAAATCGTCAGGCCAGGTAAATATGCTAACTTTATTTCTTAAGTCTAGTCCCCTATTTAGTAAAATTTGAAAGGTATTTCCTTCATTGATATTTTTACCAAATAAAAGGATAAATATAAATGGGAGGATGAATGCGCTTGCATAGAAAAACTGTCGCTTCAAATTAATTTCATTTGTAAATAAAAATAAAGCAAATAAAAAGTAAGGCATGTAAACAAAAGTAAATTCATGAATAAGTGTGGCAATTACTATTCCTATACATATTACCCAGTCTTTTGTCAGGCTAAGGTTATTTCGAACTAACAATTTTATAAAATACACATAAATCAAGAAAACTATCAACTCTTTCCTTCCAACTATTGAAGTATCATTAAAATAGAATAAAAATGTTAATGGTGAAAGTAATAATGTAAAAAATAAAAAATTAATTTTCTTTTTCCATATTATATCAAGCAAAATATAAAAGAATAGACTGTAAAGTATTATCAATACAATTTCAACTAAAACATTTAATTGAAAGCCAGTTATATTTTGTAATAAAAAAAATAAATTTCCAGCAAGACCTCTCCTTTTAAACCCACCATCTGAATAATTAATAAGCCAATCCCCTATAAACCATCCACTCTTATCTAAAGAGCCGATATTTAATTTGAATATGATAAAGGTAAAAGTGAGTATTAAAAATATGATCGAATAACTTTTACTAGTGAACATAAGGGATTTGATCTTGTTGGTCATCTTTATCACACTCATTTTAAAGTATTTTGAAATTGATTTGTTTAATTTTAATAAATACTAGCTATAAAAATACATAAATATTTTTTAAGATTTATTATCGGTTATATTCAAACAGATTCCAAAATACAGCTTCATGATCTTTTAATATTAATTAATTAATTTAAAAACAATATCATCCTTGTAAATCCGCTATCCCCCCATCCGCGGAATAAATAATTAGAAGGATTAATACATACAATTTATTTTAAATACAATGGTTTTCTTTTATGTTGAAACAATCCCTCATATATAGGTTATTCTCCATGCTAATTTTATATTTCACGATTTACAGCGCGCTTTGATTAGTAGCACAACTGATTAACTTGTAATAAAATTCTTAAACTGTTTTATTTCTAGTAAATTAAATGATTTTTCTCATATGTCCGCCTACATAATGCCATAGTTGAAACAAAGGCTTATAAATAGCTTCACATTACGTGTGTAATATTTAAATAGCCCTTTAATGGGTGCAGAAGTAAATAGGATACTTCAGATGCCAGGCATTTCCATCAAACTAAATTACACAGTAAAAAATATTGCCTAAGAAAAGCAAGCAGGTAATTACGATGCAGTATATGTTTCGGCGGGTGCTCTAAGCATACAAGCAGAAAATTTTGTTAAAGAAGATTCAGTATATATCACCGATGCATTTCATTTTTTCCATCAGATACAAACAAACACCACTCCGTATGAAAACAAAAAAGTGGCAATATATGGTGGAGGTAAATTAGCACTTTATTAATCAAGAATTTTAAAAAGATTAGCCACTAAGAAAGCAAGTGACTTTGTGCCGATAGGATAAGAAAAATTGATAATTGATAATGGACAATTTATAATTGAGGCATCCTCATAAAAAAGCATCGTAATATTTTAGACTATTACGATGCTTTTTTATACTTATTTCTTGACTATTGTCTTTTTATTTTTGCCTTTCATAATACGGTACTTCATCATGACTTTCTGCCTCTTGTTGATTCCAGTAAGCCAATGTAACAACGTGACCATTGCTGGTTTTTAATAATCGGCCAAATACCGCATTAATGCTGTTAAAAGTGTAATCGGTTACCCCTACTGTGTATGTATCTGGTGCTACTGCTACTGTAGGCTCCTCCCCTTCTTTTGGCGGAGCAACTTTAGAAGCCGGTGATGGAACAACAACAACAGTGAAGCCATTAATGGTAAGCAAATCTTTTAAAAAATCTACCCTTGATGGTGATACATTCTTTTCTACAATACCACATTTAATGCCATCTAGTTCTTCAAATTCATGATTCTTATTAATAGCCATAAAGCACTTAATTTAACGATTGAATGTAATCAAATATCCATCCAAATATGCCAACCAATAATATACCTGCACTACATATAATTAAACCAAGTTTAACCGGTAAAGCCATGTATAATGGTTTCACCGGCAACTCATTTTTATCTATAAACATTGCACGTACCACTCTTAAATAATAATACAAGGAGATGACCATATTTAATGCCACCAAAATCATAAAAGCATAATTTGATTTTGAACCACCCGCAGTTAATAAGAAAAACTTACCGAAAAATCCCGCAGTTGGTGGCACACCAGCAAGTGAAAATAAGGCTAATGCAAGTACCCAGGTTAACATAGGATTGGTTTGATAAAATCCTTTATAATCATCAATATTTTCCTTATTGGCTTGTTCACTTACAACAGCAACCACACCAAATGCAGCCAAATTAGAAAATACATAAACAAGTAAAAAATAAACAACAGCTGTTAGTCCCATTTGATTACTTCCACTTACACCCACCAATATAAAACCAACCTGAGCTATAGAAGAAAAAGCAAGGAACCGCTTTATATTTTGCTGCCTTAAAGCAAACAGATTACCGATAATGATGGTTATTAAAGCAAGTATTAAAATCAATATATACCAAGTGTTTTGCAATGGTTGAAAAACTTTATACAGTATTGTAATTAATATAAAAGCTATTGCAGCTTTAGAAATAACTGATAAAAATGAGGTAGTTGCAACCGGTGCTCCTTCGTAAACATCCGCTGTCCATAAGTGAAAAGGCACTACAGATAACTTAAATGCAAATGCACTAAATAAAAATACAAATGCCAACGTATACAATGTGGTAGGTACCGATTGTTGAGCTAGTTCAGCGAAATTCAATGTGCCCGCTACGCCATATATCAAGGAAATACCAAACAATAAAATACCTGAAGAAAATGCAGCAGACAACATCATTTTCATAGCAGCTTCTGAAGATCGTTTTTTATCTAAATCGAAATTAGTCATTGCTGCAACCGGAATAGAAGCCAACTCTAATGCTAAATAAAACATCAATAAATTTCCGCTCGATAGCATAAAAAACATACCCAACAATGCTGATAACATTAATAAAAAGTATTCCGCTAAATGTGCTGTCTTTTTAAGCCAGTCCGAACAAAGCAATGAAATCAGGTAAACACCCAAACTCAATATATTTTTTTCGAAAGCAATTAATGGTGTAGAAAAAAACATATCCCCAAAAGCATTCCCTTCTATATTAAAAAAGAACCCGAATATTAAATTTAACAATAAAAGAGATTGAATTATGGGTAGTAATTGAGCATTGTCTATTCCCTTGCCCACTTTGATAAATAGCAACAGAAAAATAATGGCCGTAACCACCAATTCAGATTTCATCAAAAAAAAGAAGTCGTTCATGTTTTGCTATTTTATTTACCTGCAATTCTATTCATTATAATTTCAGCTCCCGGTGTGAGTAAATCATTTAGCCATCCCGGTACCAACCCAATGCTTAATATACCTGCCAACAATATCACAGCAGCTAACTTTTCATTCCACTTTGCATCAGTTAGTTGATTAAACTGTTCGTTTGTTATTGGCCCCATGGCAACCTTGCCTATCGCTCTTAAAATATATACCGCAGTAACAACAATAGACATAGCTGCTGCAATGGTAGCTACCCGATGAAACACATCATCATTTTGCCAGGATCCAACAAAAACGGTCATCTCCGCAACAAACCCACTTAAACCCGGCAAACCCAATGAACAAAGACCTACCAAAAATAAGACCGTAGTAATAAAAGGCATTACTTTCATTAAGCCCCCCAACTCATCCACTTGACGGGTATGAGTTCTATCATAAATCATTCCAATAACAGCAAAGAAAAGAGCTGTCATTAATCCGTGAGAAATCATTTGCATTAATGCACCGGTAATAGCTGTTTGCGTTAACATACCCAATGCTAATAAACTAAATCCTACATGGCTTATTGAGGAATATGCATTGATGTATTTTAAATCTTTTTGCATCATGGTAACAAAGGCTCCATATAAAATTGCGATGGAAGAAAGAATAACAATGATATTTCCGTATTCTCTGGCGCCCTCAGGCAATAAAAATATTGCCACTCGTAAACACCCATATCCACCCAACTTCATCGAAATACCAGCTAAAAACATTGAACCCGCAGTTGGTGCAGCAGAGTGACCGTCTGGCACCCAGGTATGAAAAGGAAATAGCGCGGTAAATACGCCAAACCCAATAAAAAATAATGGAAACAATATTTTTTGCGAATCAGCAGATATACTTGTATTAGCTAAATGCATTAAATCAACATTATGCCCACCAATATAATACAATCCTAAAATCCCTACAATAATTAATGCAGAACCCGTCATTAACATCAATACCAATTTATTGGCGCTGTATTCTTTTTTACCGCTTCCCCAAATTCCTATTAATAAGTATTTAGGAATAATAGAAATTTCTAAAAAGAAGAAAAGGACAAATAAATTAAAAGAAATGAAAAATCCATACGCCCCCAATGCCAATAAAATCAATAAAAAATAAAACTCCTTAGTCATTTTAGTGGTATTCCAGGAAAACAATACGCCTGCTATAACTACCATTGCAGTCAGTAATAACATGGAAACTGAAATCCCATCAACACCAATATGAAAAGTGATATTAAGCGATTGGATGCATGTATAATCCTGTTCAAAAAGTAACTGTGAAGTATTACCTGCTGTCACTTCATTTCGGTAAACGATCAGTAAAAATATAGTCAACAATAGCTGAACAACAGAACCGAGAAGAGCCGTCCATTTAACTTGCTGATCATTGCGACATAGTAATACTATGAATGCGGTAATCAATGGAACAATTAATAATAATAATAAGTTCATGTATTTTTATTTATACCAGTTTACCATACATATATCAATAAAATAGCCAAAGCAATTACTCCCACCAAAAAGTAAATAGCATATAACTGTACTTTTCCTGATTGCATTTTTTTAATCCCATCAGCAATAGATTGAGTAATTGAAGCAGTTTGATTAACTATTCCATCAATTACTGTTTTATCGAACCATGCGAATGGCTTTCCTACCAAATTAAACAATATTTTTTTCGTAAGGAAAACATACAATTCATCGATATAAAACTTATGGTATGTTGCTTTGTATATTCCGCTAATTGTTATGGCTAATTTATCTGGCCGGTTGTTTTGTTTTTTATAAAGCAACATGGCTATTAAAATACCG
>JBIIAP010000137.1:0-7337 GCA_044239855.1 Sediminibacterium sp.
AACAAAACAATACAGCATGAACCAGAAATTTTTTTTTTATGTTTTGTTAATCGGATGGGTGTCCTTTTTTTCCTGTAAATCCCCCGATACAGTGGTTGAAGTAGGTGATACGCCTACCCAAGGAACCATTCGCATTAGTGTGGATGAGAGTTTTAAGCCCGTAATAGAGGAACAGCTTAGAGTACATCATGCATCTTTTCCTAATACGAATATCATCGTAAGCTATAAACCGGAAGCAGATTGTTTCAGGGATTTGCAAAATGATAGCACCAGAATGGTTATTGTTGCAAAAGGATTAACAGAAAAAGAAGCAGAAATTTACAAAAGCACATTATCTTACAAGCCTCAATATGCAGAATTGGCTTATGATGCTGTTGCTGTTATTGTAAATGTTAAGGCAAAGGATAGTATTTTTACCTTTTCAGACATTCGCGACATACTTAGCGGGAAAAACAACACTACTGCTATTATGGATGGAAAGTCGGCGACCAGTACGGTAAGATATTTGAAAGATAGTGTATTGAAACAGGGAGAGTTTGGTAAAAATGTAGTGGCGGCAGGTAGTAGTCAGGAAGTGATTGACATTGTTGCAAAAAGAGCTGATGTAGTGGGCTTTGTTGGGTTGAGTTGGGTGGGTGACTCATACGACCCTAAGCAGGTAGCTTATCTCTCTAAAATAAGATTGTCGCGAGTAGAATGTACCGCATGCTTAGAGCGCAATGTATTTGCAAAGCCTTCACAGGCAACCATTACAAGAGGGGAGTACCCGCTGGCACGCCCTCTGTTTTATATATTAAAAGAAAATACAGCTGGTTTAGGTACAGGCTTTATGAATTTCATGAGCATGGAACGTGGTCAGCTAATATTTAGAAGAGCGTTTTTAGCCCCGGCTAAAATGGCTTTTCACAGAAGATCAGGTAGTATTAAAGAAGAGTAAAGAACCAACAACTATAAAAATAGAAACATGAAGAAAACTGTTGCTTTGATGTTTGCAGCTTTATTTGCTGTGCAGGGATTAATCGCACAAATTGCGGAAGGCATTAAACTGTTAAATTACGATAAATACAAGAGTGCAAAAGAACTATTTCAAAAATTGTATGATGCCAATTCAAAAGACCCCCAAAATATTTATTGGTTAGGTCAGGCACATCTCGCAGGTAATGGTATTGAAGTAACTAAACAAGACATTGCAGCTGCTAAAGCAATCTATCAAAAAGGGTTGCAGGAAATTGGAAGTGATCCATTAGTTATTGTGGGCATGGGACATGTTGAAATCCGAGAGGGTGGCGATATCAATGCGGCTAAACAAAAATTTGAGCAAGCCATAACTGCTACTACCGAAACAAAAGGCAAAAACAAAGGCAGGCCTAATTCTGCCATATTAAATGCAATAGGTAGAGCTAATGCAGATGGAGGTACCAAAATGGGTGATCCTGTTTATGCAATTGATAAACTTAAACAAGCCGGATCTATCGATTTATTGAATCCGGAAATCTTCATCAATTTAGGCATCAATGTCCAAAAAACCGGTGGTGAAAACGGTGGAGAAGCTGTAAAGGCATACCAGGAAGCATTATCAAGAGATCCTAAAAATGCTTTAGCAATGTATCGCATTGGTAAAATCTACCAATCGCAGAATAACAAAGAATTATTTGAACAGTTCTTCAATAATGCCATTATTGCTGACCCTGCATTTCCATTGGTGTATTACGCTTATTATCAATATTACGCCAATAGAGACGTGTCTAGAGCAAAAGATTATTTAGATAAATATGTGGCTACTGCCGATAAGGATCCTCGAAATGATTTATACTTAGCTGATTATTTATTTCGCGCTGGTAAATATGATGAATCTCTAAATAAAGTAAAAGAAATTGAGGCCGCTGTTGGTTTTAAAACATTACCTAGATTAGGGGTGGTTTATGCATACAACTACGACCGTAAAGGAGATTCTATATTAGCCAAAAAATACATCGACGAGTTTTTAAGAACCGCACCAGCAGCGGAAATTCAGTCTTCTGATTATGAATTAGGTGTTAAAATAGCTACAAAATTCCCTGGCTCTGAGGCGTTAGCTTCTGGTTATGTAGAAAAAGCTTTGGAGCTAGACACCGTTAAAGCCAACAGAATTGCGTTAATTAACAATGCAGCAGATATTTTTGGAAAAGCAAAAGCATACAACGAACAACTTAAATGGTTGAAAAAACAAATGGAGTTTAAAACAACTTTGTCTGAAGCGGATTATTATAAATTAACCTCAGCTTCATTTAATGCAAAAGCATATCAACAAACAATAGATTATGCAAAGTCTTATATGAAGGCGTTTTCTGATAAGCCTCAACCGTATAGTTTCTTCAAAAGAGCATCCATGCAAGTAAGCACAGATTCTGCAGTTATTATCAGCAACTTAGATTACTTAGATTCTGTTTATTTAGTTGTAAATAAAGACAAATACAAAAAAGACATTTTTGTAAATGAATACTTTAAATTAATTTATTATGTAACTAAGTTTAATAATTTAAAGAAGAGCCCGGATTTTAAAGTTAAATCTGATGGTTCTAAAACAGAAACCGTATATCAGTTCCTTGCCACTTGTCAAAAAGCATTATCCGTAACCGATACTATGTTGTCGCTTTATCCTGATGTTACAGATGAAAACAATAAATTTGCTACAGAACAAAGAGCAGCAATTCAAAAAAATATTGATTATTACTCAAAAGCCGGTGCTAAATAGCCTTTTTAGGTAAAATATTCGCCCTTTTTAAAATAAAAAACTCCTCTTATCGAGGAGTTTTTTATTTATATGCATATCAAACGTATTTTTGCGTCCTTAAATGAAAATATGAGTTGGTTATTTACAGTTTTAGATGCCAGTGCGAACAGTTCAGCAGCTAGTTATCTGCCAATAGGAGTTCAGCTCATTTTTGCAGCAGGGTTTGTTGCATTTATGATTGGTTTCTCTGCCCTGGTTGGTCCAAAAAGAAAAACAGCTGATAAATTAGAGAATTTTGCCAGTGGTATAGAAAGTCATGGTAATGCCAGACAACCCATGGCAATTAAATATTTTTTAATTGCAATTCTTTTTGTGTTGTTTGATGTAGAAGTTATTTTCTTTTACCCTTACGCCGTTAATTTTAGAGAACTAGGCTGGAATGGATTTCTCGCGGTGTTGATGTTTGTTGCTTGCTTTTTAGTGGGTTTCATCTACATCATCAAAAAAGGCGCTTTAAAGTGGGAGGACTAACAACTATTTTAAAAATGGTCAGGTTAAAATGAACATAGATAGATCATTGTAGGTTATACATATAACGTGTAAACGCTAACAATAAACTACTAAAATAAAAAACTATATGTCACGTCCGGTTCGATTTAATATTCATCCTAAGGAAGCTACTACTGCAGATGCACTAGGTTATGCTAATATGCCGGAAGGTTATTCCGGTGAAGGATTCTTTACTACTCAATTAAGCAATGTGGTTGGATTGGCGCGCAAAAATTCATTATGGCCACTGCCTTTCGCTACCTCTTGTTGTGGAATTGAATTTATGGGTACAATGGGTTCGCATTATGATTTAGCCCGTTTTGGTGCAGAAAGAGTAGGATTTTCTCCCCGTCAGTGCGATTTGTTAATGGTAATGGGAACCATCGCTAAAAAAATGGCGCCTGTTCTACGTCAGGTATATCTACAAATGGCCGAGCCTCGTTGGGTAATAGCAGTTGGTGCTTGCGCTTCCAGTGGCGGTATTTTCGATACCTACAGCGTTTTACAAGGTATTGACCAGGTTATACCGGTAGATGTATACGTACCCGGTTGCCCTCCTCGTCCCGAAGCTATCCTAGACGGATTTATGAAGATTCAGGAGCTGGTAGGTAAAGAAAGCATCCGCAGAAGAAACGGCGAAGAATATAAAACCCTGTTAAATGGGTACGGAATTCAATAACGGTGCGGCAAGACTAAAATAGTTTATGGTTTAATGACCATCCTAAAGCAAATTGTATCATGGGTTTAACAAACGAACAAATAAAGCAACAATTAACCGAAAAATTCGGCGAAGCCGTATTCAACTTCGAGGAAAGTTATGGCATGCTAACTTTTGAAGCAGCCAAAGAAAACAACCTGAAAGTATTACAGTTTCTGAACGACGAACCAACTATGGGGTTCATATTCCTTACCGACTTATGCGGGGTTAACCATCCCGATGATAAAGGAAGAGAATTGGCAGTAGTATATCATTTGCATAACCTTAAAGAGAATGTTCGAGTTAGATTTAAAGTTTTCATGCCAATAGAACATCCGGATGTATATACTGCTTCAAAGCTTTTTTCAGCAGCTGATTGGATGGAACGTGAAACTTTTGATTTTTATGGAATTAACTTTGTGGGTCATCATAATTTGAAGCGAATTTTAAATGTAGATGAAATGGATTATTTCCCATTAAGGAAAGAATTCCCATTAGAAGATCAAACTAGAATCGATAAAGACGACAATATGTTTGGTAGAGGATAATGGACAATTGTCAATTGATAATTGATAATTGATAATGGACAATGGATAATAGATAATGGAATTGGCGAAATATATTTTTGAATTAAATAAAATAGCCCCAATTGGGGTTGTGGTATGAATGAGCATATAACATTACCGGAAGGGTCAATTGAAAAGCATACAACCACCTTAAATGTTGGTCCTACTCACCCTGCTACACATGGTGTATTCCAGAATATTATGGAACTAGATGGGGAGCGTGTGGTTTCTACCGAGCAAACAGTAGGATACATACACCGCGCCTTTGAAAAATTAGCAGAGCGTAGAAATTTATACCAAATCACTCCAATCACCGACAGGTTAAATTATTGCAGCAGCCCTATTAATAACATGGGCTGGCATTTAACTTGCGAAAAATTATTAGGTGTATCCACTCCTAAAAGAGTAGATTATCTCCGTGTAATTATCATGGAGTTAGCTCGTATATCTGATCACTTAATCTGTAACTCTATTGTTGGGGTTGATACCGGAGCATATACGGGTTTCCTTTATGTAATGCAGTACCGCGAATTAATCTACGAGATTTATGAAGAAGTGTGCGGTTCCCGATTAACTACTAACATTGGTCGTATTGGCGGGTTCGAAAGAAACTTTACCAATACTGCTTTTAAGAAACTCGAAAAGTTCTTAAAAGAATATCCAAAAGTTTTAAAGGAGTTCGAAAACTTATTTACCCGCAACAGAATATTCATGGATCGTACGATTGGTACGGGTGCAATAAGTGCTGAGCGTGCATTGAATTATGGCTTTACGGGTCCTAATCTTCGCGCAGCAGGGGTAGATTATGATGTGCGTGTTCACAGTCCTTACAGCAGTTACGAAGATTTTAAATTCAATATTCCTGTAGGTAAAACCGGCGATAACTACGATCGGTTTTTAGTACGTAATCAAGAAATGTGGCAGAGCTTGAGCATTATTGAACAAGCGTATAAAAAAGTTCAGGATTTTAAAGGTGCCGAAGCCGAAGTATTTCATGCGAATGTTCCAGAATACTATCTCCCTAAAAAAGAAGATGTATACACCAAAATGGAAGCTTTAATCTGGCATTTTAAAATCATTATGGGTGAAATAGATATGCCTAAAGGAGAAGTATACCATGCTGTGGAGGGAGGAAATGGAGAATTAGGATTTTATTTAATCAGTGATGGAGGTAGAACCCCATTCAGATTGCATTTCAGAAGACCTTCTTTTATTTATTATCAGGCCTATCCTGAATTAATTAAAGGCGGAATGTTGAGCGATGCAATTGTTACCATGAGTAGTTTGAATTTAATTGCAGGCGAATTAGATGCGTAGAGACGCCATGCTGGCGGCTAAAATTGGTCGCGTCTAAAATCCTAAACACCAACATGGTGTTTACAAAAAAATAAAATACATCTGCAATCGAAAGGGAGCAGTAAAAACGGAAATAAGATAGTATGTCAAAATTTTCAGAAACACAAATGGCCGAATTCAAAAGATTGGTCAGCCGATATCCTGAAGGGAAACAGAAAAGCGCTTTATTGCCGGTGCTGCATCTGGCACAAAACAGTTTTGGTGGATGGTTGAGTGAGAAAACATTAGATTATGTGGCCGAACTGCTAAACATTACTCCAATTGAAGTATATGAAGTAGCTACCTTCTACAGTATGTATAATCTTAAACCGGTAGGTAAATATATGTTTGAAGTTTGTCATACCGGACCATGTATGATCAGCGGTAGCGATAACATCATTCAATACATTCAGGATAAACTAGGGATAAAACCGGGTGAAACTACTCAGGATGGTCTGTTTACCCTTAAAACGGTTGAATGCCTTGGCGCTTGTGGTTATGCTCCAATGATGCAGTTAGGTAAAACATACAGAGAGCATCTAACAAAAGATAAAGTAGATGCTATTATCGCAGAATGCAAAACCAATGCTGCAGAATAAAATTAACAACACCATTGGTTAAGAACAAAATAACCAATTCGAAAATAACAACACTATGGGTGTAAAATTATTACTAGAAAAAGCACATGTTGAAGGAATCCGCACTTATGCGGTGTACCGTAAAGAAGGTGGCTACAGAAGCGTAGAGAAGGCCCTTAAACAAATGGGACCCGAAGCTATTGTGGAAGAAGTAAAGAAGAGCGGATTAAGAGGTAGAGGTGGTGCAGGTTTCCCGGCCGGCATGAAATGGAGCTTTATTGCAAAGCCGGAAGGCGTTCCGCGTCACTTAGTTTGCAATGCAGATGAAAGTGAACCGGGTACTTTTAAAGACAGGTATTTGATGGAAAATATCCCACATTTACTAATCGAAGGGTTAATTGTAGCTTCTTTTGCACTTGGCAGTAACGATACCTACATCTACATCAGAGGCGAATATGCATGGATTGTTGACATCCTTGAAACCGCTATCGAAGAAGCCAAAGCCAATGGCTTTTTAGGACAAAATATTTTAGGCAGCGGATTCGATTGTAACATTCATGTTCAGCGAGGTGCCGGTGCGTATATCTGCGGAGAAGAAACTGCTTTAATTGAATCATTAGAAGGTAAGCGTGGTAATCCGCGTATTAAACCTCCATTTCCTGCTATACAGGGATTATGGCAACGCCCTACAGTGGTTAATAATGTAGAAACCCTGGCAGCGGTAGTGCCCATCATTAATATGGGTGGCGAGGAATACGCAAAAATTGGTGTTGGAAGATCAACTGGTACCAAACTTATATCTGCTTGTGGAAATATTAATAAACCGGGTGTATATGAAATAGACATGACTATTTCTGTAGAAGAGTTTATTTATGCGGATGAATATTGTGGTGGTATCG